>NZ_JAUBRO010000018.1:0-126431 GCF_036701945.1 Microcoleus sp. MON1_C1
TCTCTATCTTGATTTTTTTGACGAGGTTAATAGTGCTTTAAGCTTTCAAACTATTCTTTTTTCTAGGTTCAGTTTTTACCTTCCGGTTCGGGTTCAGTGAACCGCTTCCCTTCTGGCGCTTTATTAATGTATCAACTCTCCCCAGAGTTGTCAAGCGTTTTGCGAAAATATTTTTGACTTTTTTTTGAACCTATACACACCAAGGGTTTCGGCTCTCATTCACCGCTCGGCTATCCGAAACCTGACTCCTCTTTAGGGCTTGGGTCTGCTTTTTGACCCCGGAAATACACTTGGGGCCGGGACTTGGTTGAGTCGATGGAAGGTAGTCGGGTAAGGTTCGAGAGTCACCTCTGTCCCCTCCCCTAAGAACGCAGCATGAGAGTTTCCAGCTCACTGCGCTCAAGCTTTGGGTCGTGCAACAAAAATCTGTGGGATACGTCGAGTTGAGTGAGTGTTGGTAGTGCTTTTATGTAAAGGATGGAGAAAATTGAGGCGGTTGAACTTTCAGCATTCCTAATCGGATTTGGTGATTGTAGTCATGAATGAAGTTTCAAATAGCACCCTTGTGATTCTCCAACTTTTTAGAAAACGATAACGTCTTCCTGACTAATCGCGAAATTCGTTGCCTGAGAGTATTGTTCAATCGTTCAATGTCACTGGTTAATCCGCTTTCCTTGCCGACGGACTTATGCCTTTTACTTGGTAAAACTACGGCATAGGCTTCCCAGGGAGCGGTATAAATCTTGGCACATTGGCGATCGACACTTGGTAGTCAATCCCATAATGCAAGAGCCGATTTCGAGGAGCGGTCTCCAATATGACATCCGATCACTTCCCGAGTCTTGGTATCCATTGCTAACCAGACCCATTGTTTATTCCCTTTGACGTCTACTTTCATACCAGAGTTCATCCATTTGGACTGTGTGTTTTCCAATTTCTTTCGGAATGACTGTGGCTTTGAGTTCTATTGCACCGTACAAGTGGTTCACATAATTTTGGAGCCAGCTCTGGGAAACGCCCATGACTCGGGCAATACCAGCCAGGGAAATCCGCTCCAACAGAAGTAACTCAATTTTTGCCAAAATGTCGGTGTCTTTGGGTGTCCAAGTTCGGATTTTCGACAAACTGCCGACCACATTCGCGACATTTGTGGTTTTGTTTTCCCCGACGAGTCATCCCATTTTTCATCACATCGTCAGAACCACAAGTGGGACAAATTAGATAGGGTTTCAGGATGAGACTCCTCAAAAGACTGGACATAGAGGTATTATCCTCCATCCTTTACATAAAAGCACTACCCGATGAACGGATATTAATGATGGTATAGGATGAACGTCCCTGGCTGTTGTGTCGATCGCAGCCTCCACGAGTTCGGTTCATCAACACCTCGCAAGAGGGTTAACCAGACCCAGATTCTATCAGCCATTGCACAACTGGTGAGCGTGCTGGTGGTAGCTGGGTTTTGTTCGCCATCATAAACGGGGTAAGTAACCCAGATTGGGTATTATAAATTTGTGCGCTGGTTGCAAGAAAATATAGAAGTATTTGCGACTTATAAAGCCACTTTGGGCTTAATTTGGGTTTAATTTTTGTTTAAGTCCTGCTCGAAGTACGATCGCCCCTGGGCTTCTATTCCAAAAACAGAATAACAAAATCCCCGACTTCTTAAAGAAGTCGGGGATTTAACCGCGATCGCATTTTAGGTTAGGCGTTTCGCCTGTTTTTACGCCAACACTGGCACGGGTTGCGGCCAACGACCCATGACTTTACCAATCACCGCCAATTCTTCCATCAACTTGTCGAACTGATCCGGTGTTAAAGATTGTGGCCCGTCAGACAAAGCTTTTTTCGGATTCGGGTGCACTTCAATCATCAGCGAATCAGTACCAGAGGCGATCGAAGCAAAGGCCATTGAAGGTACAAACTGCGCCCAACCGGTGCCGTGACTGGGGTCAACCATAATCGGTAAGTGAGTCAGGGTTCGCAATACTGGTACTGCCGACAAATCTAGCGTATTCCGCGTATATTGCCTGTCATACCCGCGAATTCCGCGCTCGCACAAAATCACGTTCGGATTGCCAGAAGCCATGATATACTCAGCAGCCATCAACCATTCTTCAATGGTGGCGGAGATGCCGCGCTTCAGCAAAACGGGTTTATCTTGAGCTCCGACTTTCTTCAACAGTGAGAAATTCTGCATATTTCTCGCCCCGACTTGGATCACGTCGGCTACTTCCACGATCGCACTTAAATCGGCCGCATCCATAACTTCGGTGATAATTCCCAAACCGCTAGCTTCCCGCGCCGCAGCTAGCAATCCCAAAGCACTCTCGCCGTGGCCTTGGAAAGCGTAGGGGGAAGTTCTCGGTTTGTATGCGCCACCACGGAGGAAATGAGCACCAGCAGCTTTGACGCGCATTGCCGTTTCGACAATCATTTCTTCGTTTTCGACCGAGCAAGGACCTGCTACGATCGCGATCGGGTGATGCAAGCCGATCGTTACAGTTCCTAAAGGAGTAGCAACCGCTACTTCGCTGGCTTCTCCTTGGCGGTACTCCAGAGAAGCGCGTTTGTAGGGTTTTTCCACGCGCAGCACTTCTTCAATCCAGGTGCTCATTTCCCGCAGTTGCAGAGGTTCCAGCTCAGCGGTTTCGCCTACCAAACCCATAACAACTTTGTAACGGCCGACGATTTTTTCTGGTATCAAACCCCAGTTAGTGCGGAGCTCTTCGTCTAGTCTGTCGATCTCGGCTTCTGGAGTGCCGGCTTTCATTACAATAATCATATTTTTTTTGCCTTTTTAGTGGGGCTAGAAACGGATGATGACTCTGATGCACTGAGAAAAATAGATGCAATGGCGATCGAGAATCTATTTATATCAGTATTATTAGCATTGTTGTGGGGCGGGTTCTTGTTCCCTCCCCCAATACAAACTCGCTAATGGTTAACAGCTTACTTTTTAGCTAATGACTCATGACTAATGACTAACTTTTTGGCTTCGCGGCGCGCCACGCTTCTCGCATCCGTCCAAAATTGGTATTAAATTCTTCCCACCCCAGAGTGCTTCCTGAAATTTCTTCATCCCAGGAAGCCGAGAGGACTCCGTAGCTTAATCCCAGAACGCCTAGACCAAAACAGCCCATGCTTACCAGCAATACTGCTGTGTTGGGCAAATCAAACAAGCCCTTGCTGACTACGAAATAACTCACAAAAAATGTGGAAATTCCCAATAGGGTAGGTACGCCGCAGAATACCGCTATGCGGGATATCATGCGTTGGCTGACTACTTCGGGGATGGATTGCGACTGTTTTCGAGTTTTGTTAGCTTTGGGCTGCTTGTCGGCAGAATCCAACTCTAAGGCTACGCTTGGTTGGGGTTCTGGGGGCTTTTTAGGCGTTTTTTTACGATTGGTTGCCGGTTCAAAGGGCAAGCGCTTGCGGGGTGGTTCGGAGGACATATTTTATCTCTAACCTGAAATCTCGAACATTTTTCAATAATTCTTGGTGTTTGTCCAAGATTAAAGAATATTGTCGCAAATTTTGGCTGTGGTGTTTAGCCGCGAATGCCTAGACGGGCAATCAATGCTTTGTAGCGATCGGCATTTTGCTTTTGGATGTATGCCAGCAGGCGCTTGCGGCGGCTGATCATCATCATCAAACCGCGCCGGGATGCGAAGTCTTTTTGGTTGATTTTCAGGTGGGCGCTGAGTTTTGTGATGCGATCGGTCAGCATGGCGACTTGGACATCTGCTGAGCCGGTATCGGTTTCATGGGTTTGGAAGTCGCCCATGATTTCTTGTTTGCGCTGTTGTGTAAGAGCCATGAATTGATTTTAGTTTTTTTTGTACGATTGTCACAATCTCCTATGTTATCACAGGGGAAGCATAACAACGATAAAATTTTTGCCAGGGATGGGTTTGTTGGCCCGGCGGAATTTTGGTTTTTATTCCCGGTTTCGGGCTCGGGTAGGGGATTATCGGCTCAAATAAGCGATCGCCTCACGTATCCAATCATCAGCATTCGCTTTGGCCGACAAAGTGCTGTCTTGACTGAGGGTTTGCAGCGCTTGCAAGACTTCAGCCGCAGTGTATCCCATCGCCAGCAGGATCATCTCGACTTCTTCTTGAATAGCTGGGGGGACTCCGGCGGCGACTGAAGTCGTCAAACCTGCTTGCTGTCGCCATTCCGAGAGTTTGCTTTTGAGTTCGAGGGCGAGACGTTCTGCGGTTTTTGTTCCCACGCCCGGAGTTTTGGCGAGGATGCGAGTGTTACCGCCGACGATCGCCTGGACTAAATCTTGTAATCCTAAAGTATCGAGAAGTGCGATCGCCAGTTGAGCACCCACACCGCTAACACTCGTCAACTGCCGAAACAAATCGCGTTCTGCCGCGCTGCCAAAACCGTACAATACGATTTGGTCTTCCTTAACTTGCTGGTGGGTAAAAATTTGGGCGACTTCGCCGGATGCTGGCAATTGACCGGTCACGCGGGGCAAAATTTGGATTTCATAGCCGATTTGATTGACTTCGAGAGTCAATATGACGCGGTTGCTGCCTTTGGCGATATCGGCGACTGTGCCTTTGAGATAGCTAATCATAGAGTTAATAATACACCGCTATTGGCTTTCATCAAAATCGGCGATGATGTTGCGGATGGAGTTGAGGCTGATGTGTGTGCGATTCCCTTCGGGAGAGCTCCGCTTCACGGATTTTGAGTATATGGTTAACAAAAGTACGATCGACGGCTATTCAACTCGATCGATCATGCGATCTTCTAAAATCTCAAATCTAAAATCGATCGATTCTCTCCCACACTGCCGAGATTCATCTGGTTGTTCCGGCTTTGGCTTGCGGCAAGAATCTTCTGAGACTGGCTTTTACTTCTGCAACTAAAGTATCGTCGGGGTCTTCTTCAGCTTCATCTGTAGGTTTCTGAAAAAGGAGGATGATTCGCACGCGGCTGGGAGTTTCTGCGGTTAAAGGTCGATCGAGAATTAATTGACCTTTTTCGTAGATCGTTGCTGTGACTTGCCCGGCTTTTATTTGTTTTCCCGTGACGTTTTTTAAATTAATACTAAGCTATCACGCTGAGCGAGCGCTTTTGTAATTTTTTAATTCAAAATAAGATGCTGTTTAACCAAAGACAAATCCGTCTTACCAAAATTCACAACCAAAGCTACATTGAAATTTTCCAACGATTTGACAAACCACATAATTTCATTAGAAGCTTTACCTTCATAGTGATTAAACAAAATAGAAAATCGCTTTTCCAACTCTGGTTTGACCTTGCCCGAAAGCAGTACAAGTTTTAGCAGTAAACCCATTGTTCTGCTGGCACCGAGGTTGTACACCAAGTCGTAAAAAACGTAGTGGCTGGGATGTTGGGAATTTTCCACTACTAAGAAGTTGAACAACTGGTGGCAAGTCCGAACTAACAATGAATTATTGAATTTCACCGAGTCATGTTCTCGCAGTGTATTTTTGATTTGTTTGTACAAACGGTCATTAAATTGACGCCCCCCGTATTCTGGTTCGATAGACGCTATTAAATATTCATATAAATCCACTTTAAATGAGGCGTAAGATGGAGTTTGTCGGGAATCTCTCAGGAAAAATTGAGCCGCTTCTTTGTAGCTGCGATCGCCTGCTACTTTTCCGGCAAATTCCCTGACCGCTAAGTGCAGTTCTGCATCGTTCAAAAGTGTGGGATTAGGCGCTCGCTGCACAATTCCTATTTCTGTATTCCTCGGCTCAACCAAATAATTTAAATATTGAGACAAATGTGTTTCAAATTGTTGCTGTCTTTGAAATGCCAGTTTTTGAATGGTTTGTTGGTCTTCCTCAATGCTGCCCTTGCTCAGTAGAGAATAGCCGTACAAATAAGGATACCGACATATCAATTCGCCCAAAGGAGAATCAGTATCTTGTTGCTGCGCTTCCGCCTCTCTATCTAGGGCTTTTACTAAGCGCTCTAGGGTCTGAAATTCTTCACTTTTAGTAAAGAAAGCTATTTGTTCTTGCAAGCGCTTGACTATGTAAAATTCCGTCCCGAATCGGGGAGAACTCTGCTTAAATAAAGCTACTAAATTTGCGATCGCGAACTGGTTGTGTGATTGCAATTGCCAGCGGTTGATCGGGATGTAGCAGCAGCGGTGTAGGATATATTTAAAGTGCTGATCCAATCGCTTGACGGAGACTATACTGTACAAAGTTGCTTCAATCTCTCGATCGGGATAGCCCATGCCGTCGATAAATAGCTTTCGGAACCGCTCGATCACCTGTGCGGGGGATTCTGTTTCCACGCAGGAGACGATGTGATCGTACAATATCTGTTCGTTGCTGCCAGTTGGAACACTATCTGAGGGCGGGGTGAGGATGCGGCTGTCTGCATCTGTGTCTACGCTGCTGTCTGCAACTTGTGCGACAACCACTGTCGGTTGTTCCCCACAAGTTCGATCGGGATTCAAGAACCAATAGTGTTCTTGGCTTAATTGTTTGTTCGCAGCCCAATCCAAAGCTGACTGCAAACTTTCCCCTGTCAATAACAGCGATTCATCTTCGCGGTCTGAAGCCAGCCATGCTGCTAGCGCGGAGTGGTAGGGAGCCAATTTCCCCAGCTCTTTTTCTACCCAAAATTGATTAAAAACTGACAGATAAATTAGGTTGGAAACTATTAATTTACCGTGAGATTTAACAACCAGTCCTGACAGTTGCAATTCGAGTTTTTCGGGAGAGTATTCTGCTGGTAGTCCCTGCGATTCCCCCGGTTTTGTTGCCTTGACAGGTTGCAAAGCTTGCTGGTACACGGTTAACAGCCGCGTGAGGTCGCAGTGGCTATGGAAAATGCGATCGCGTATGGGTATCAAATGTTGGGGTTCGTCTTCTTCTTCCCAATTTTTAATAATTCTGTGTTTGATTAGTTTTTCAACCTGCTGAGCTTCGGAATTTCTGCCAATAAAAGGCCCGTATTCAAGTACCAAGTGGCAAAGTTTGTGAGTGAGAAACGGTTGACCGCCCGTCCAAGCTAATATTTCTTGGAGCACTTTTTGGGGGCGAAAAGCTTTCAGGGCTAATCCTTTTGCTAGCGGCAAACTTTCGTGCAGTTGGAATCGACTTAAATGAATCTGCCGTCCAATATTAAAAGGGTTGCATCTTGGATCTCGGATCAATTCTGAGGGGGCTGCTACTCCCATAACAGCAAAAGTCAGGCGATTGTATTCCGGTTGCTCTGCCCGCTTGGAGTAACAAGCCCGGATCAAGGCAAAAAAATCGCTGGTACTGAAATTTAGGCTGCTGATGCTGTCAATGTCATCTATGAAAATTACCAGATTTTGCTGAAGTGACTTGAGCAAAACTTTTTCGATAAATATCTCCAATCGCTGCACCGGCGATAGCAGTTCGCGATCGTTCCACCACTTGATGGCATCAAACCTGTTTGTGATGTGTAAACTGCTTGCCATGCGGTACATGATTCCTGCGTACCACTTTTGGGGAGAGATATCAGGGCTGCTGATGCTTCTCAAGTTGATCGCGGCAAAAACTGTACCTTCGGCTTGCAACCTTTTGGCCGTTTGCACTAGCAGGCTGGACTTGCCCATTTGTGGCGAACTCAACACGTAGCAGAAGTCTCCGGCTTTGAGTCCTTCGTAGAGCTCGCTGTCTGCCGATCGCCTGACATAGGTGGGCGCACCGGCAGGCAAATATCCTCCGACTTGATAGTGGTACGTTGAGTTGACTTCTGCTGTCATCTGGGAATTCATCAAGATTTTACGCCCCTATGCTGTGCGATCGAAAGGTTACAAGGTGGAATTATTGCCAGCTTACTATGGTGGAAAATTTTTGTTCCTCTTTCTCTATTGTCTACTAGCTGAGCTTTCTCCTTGTCAATCTTTACCGTATCTTTGCAAGCGTTCGCCCCAAATCCTACGATCTGCTGAATCGTAGCCCGCCACTTAATTTTTTACACTCGTTCACATAATTGATGAATTTTCACTCGATCGGATTAAGAACGCTAAAACGCCCTTTTTTTTCACATTTTTTTACAATAATACTTTAAATATCACCCGGTGGTATGATGTTGGCAGGGAAACTCATAACCACACCGCCGTCTACCTTCTGCCTTCAGCTCCGCCTGCCGGATGCCAGAGAAAAACGCTGAAGAATGGCTGCCAATAAAAAACCCCAGCGTTTTGCTGAGGACTGCTTGAGTGGGAGATATCGTTAATCTGCGTTTTTTTAGTTGACTTAGATTGCATGGAATTCCATGCTGCTGACTTTCCCCGGGCTTTCGCGTTCGGGGATTCCTAAAGAACAAACTTTTCAGGATGCATCCACAAAAAGTTTAATTCTTAAAGGCTTTGTCAGTACCAGGCTAACCACTTACTCAACTATAAAAGTTAAGTCGGTGGCTAATTGTAGAAGATGCGCCCTGATGGCTTAACTACCCGATGGATTAGCACCCTGATGGCATAACTCCCTGATGGATCGACGCCCTGATGGCTTTCGCTCCACTACCCAAAAAATTCGGGTTGATGGATGATCGTGGACGTTAGTAACACGTCACTTCCGGCGTTTCCGATCGCAAGCGGGTGTGCCTGTCTGAATTGATTATGGCAGGCAGATTTATCAGAAGACAAGTGGGCTATTGCATCAACCCATTTCTGACAGATCGGGTTAGCCAAAAAGTGTCAATCTACGGAAATCAGGGTCATCGAACATGAAAAACAGCATCTTAGTATTAGGGGTAATTGCCTCGGCTGGCTTCGGCTTTTTCCAGGCAGGCAGCGCCAGCGCTTCCGCGATCGCCCCACAACATTCATCAGCCAGCAGTTTGACGGCTTGGGAGAGTCGTCCCGACTTTAACTACACTGGAACGAATGAGGATGGGGAGGCAGAAGAGGTAAAAACGGGTGGTAAAGCCAGGAAATAATTGGCGCTATTGTATGGTTCGCTCTGATGCGGTTGTGGTGCTTGTTGTCCCAACGGCCTCTGATCGAGGTAGTTAAAACTCGATCCCAAGATCAGTCTACCTAATCCCAGGGGTGGGGATCAGTTTCAGAGAACGGTGGATGGGAAAATAAATAGGTAAGGCGAGTCTGTCGGTGGAGTTTCCCGCCTATCAACTTCCTTACCTTCTGATGTTCGGGATTTGGATCTGGCACAATCGTATTTCATCTCGTAAAAACCCAATGGAAAATACTCTCGAAACTACCCGCAGACAGCGCGTATTGACAAGAACCCAGGAACGGCGTCAGGCAACACCCAAAGAAAAACAGTTGATTCACCTGCTGGCCAATATGGCTTGCAGTTTGATTAAATACGACTACAAACACGCAGCCGGGAAGGGCACTCTCCCGCCTTCGGAACGCAAGCGTTTAGCGGAATGGCACTACCTGCGAGTTCAGCAAATTCGCCGGATCGAACGCTCATTGGAGCCCGTAGCGACCCTTAAGCGCGTGTACTACAAGAGCATCCTCAGTCCGAGAGATCTGAAGTCTTTGAAACTTCTGTGGCTGGAGGAGGACAAAAACCGCGTCAAACGGGTCGATCCTGACTTGGACGACATCCTCAGCGAAGCTTTGGATAGGGGAGATACTTTAAAACAGCTATTTCACTCGATCGAAGCCAAAGAACGCACCTTTTCTGCAACTCCTAGCCCGGGCGCCGTGCCGCTTTGGGTCAAAGAGTGGGAAGACTCGGAATATGACATAAACTTTTTTCCGCCTTCCTTCCCTGCATGGGTTTCGATCGTGGACGACTAGGTTCAAGAAAAACTCTTTGACATGGCATCGATCGTAAAATTCAGATGGTAGACTTATTTGCTATTGCTGCCATTGGCGAAGAGGGTGGGGGCGATCGGCTAAACCAGGCGGCGTTGCGCGCAGGCATCCGAGTACAGAGAAGTGAATCGGAGTCAGTACCATTGTACAATGGGGGAAAACCAGGGCTTCAGCTAATCGCTGATAGCTGATAGCTGATAGCTGATAGTTTCTCATGACTGACTCGATTTCTACTTCTCCTCTAGACTCGGCGGCCGATACAGCCGAACTCCGCTCTCAGTTGAGGTCGGGTTCGGAAAAAACTCAACTGCAACTGCTGCAACAACAAATAGCAGATTCCGGTTGGGATGTATTGATGGAATTTTTATTAGAGCGCAAGTCAGATGCACCGACTGCGGTAATGGGTAAGGCTTACCAAATTCTTTACAGTGCTAATTCTCCGAGAGCGAGGGAGTTTTTGCAAGCGAATTTTCCGACTGGGCTTGTGCCGCTGCGATCGGACTCTAACATTGATTACACTCCACTGCAACAATTATTGGCGTTACAGGAATTTCAAGAAGCCGATCGCATGACTTTAGACAAGCTTTGTGAATTGGCGGGTGATACAGCTTCCGTGAGAAAGTGGCTGTATTTTACGCAAGTTGAGAGTTTGCCGGTGGTGGATTTGCAAACAATTAATACGCTGTGGAAAGTTCATTCCGAAGGCAAATTCGGCTTTTCAGTGCAGCGGGAAATTTGGCTGAGTTCGGGCAAGAATTGGGATAAATTGTGGCCGCTAATTGGCTGGAAAAAGGGGAATAATTGGACGCGCTACCCGCAAGAGTTTATCTGGAACTTGAGCGCGCCGAGAGGGCATTTGCCGCTGTCAAATCAGTTGCGAGGAGTGCAGCCGTTTGCGGCTTTGATGGCTCATCCTGCCTGGTTGAAGTGAATGGTTTTGGGGCTTTTGGGGAATGTGGGGCGGCTGGATAGCCGGCCCCGCTATTGTTTTTGGGGAATTGGGATTTTGATTTTTGAGGCGCAGAAATTCACAGAAATTCACAGGCGGGACGCCTGTTCCACTTTTGGTATAGAGGGAGAAGGGCGATCGCACTTCTAGGAAGGTGGGGAAATTTTGTATAATTGATATTTGAATTAATTAGCGAGAGGGCTGGGAGTCATGGTAGGCATCGGAACCAAACTCACTTTAGCAGAATTTCTAGCTTTGCCCGACGGAGATATATATTGTGAGTTTGTAGATGGTGAAGCAGTTCCGAAAGTGTCTCCAAAATTTTTTCATTCCAGTTTACAGGGAGCTTTGTGTCGCCTGATTCGTGTATGGTGTAAAGGACGCGGGCGAGTGCTTCCAGAATGGGCAATTTTGTTAAAACGTCCCGATAAAGATTGGGTACCTGTTCCCGATTTAACGTACATTTCTTATGAACGTCTACCGAAAAGTTGGCGCCAAAATGAAGCTTGTCCCGCAATTCCTGAACTGGTGATTGAGATTATCTGTCCTGGTCAAACGATGCAGGGATTTGAAGAGAAGGCGAAAGATTATTTGGCGGCGGGCGTTCCGCGAGTTTGGGTGATTGATCCAGAGGCTATTTTAATTAGAAGTTTTTTGACCGATGGTTTGAGTCAAGTTTATACGGATAATACAGTAATTGTAGATGAGTTGCTGCCGGGTTTGGAGTTGACGACTAGACTGATTTTTGAAGAAGCCGAATTGATTGATTAATTGAGGGCGATCGTACTCTGTGCAAGATATCAGTCGTAGGGTGCGTGACAGCGGGAAAACTTTAACTCGTGGCGGTGGGACTATTGACTGTCACGCAATGCGACAAAACCATAGTATTCACAAGGTACTATGGTTTTTTTGCGCTTACCCGTTACTCATTGAATTAGCGAGCACTTTGATTTAAGATTGTTTGAATTTGATTTTGTACTTGTTCGAGTTCTCGACGTTTGTCAGCCAGCCACACTTTTTGGGACTCGCATTCTGCTTGATTTTGGCTATCGCGCTTTTCCTGCTGTTCTAATAAATTTTCCCACAGCGAGATAGCTTTTGACATCGCATCGCTATTCGCATCAGCGCGATCGTCAAATACTGCAATAATTCTTTGTTGTACCTTCTCAAAAATAGACTCTGCCGATTCGCCAAATTTCTCAAAGCCTAACTCACAAACTTTTTCCTTAATCTGGGCTTTAACAGCATCGCCATCTAAAAAACTCCAGCCCAAACCGCCACCAGCACCAGCGGCTAAGCCACCCAAAACAACTCCTATAAAACCAAGTCCTGTAAAAAATAGCAACGCAGCACCAACTGCTGCACCAATTCCTAAACCCCCAAAAAATCCTCCATCCTCAATCTCGCCAATTGATGAAGCTATTCCGCTTCCACTGCTGCCAATTCCGCCTAAGCTACTTGTTGTTGCTAAGTTATTGAATTGAGCCACAAGGCTAGTGCTGAGTTGCTGGTCAAACTGTTGAAATTCTTGGCGTATTGCATAAATATCTTCACCGATTTGGCTGTCTAGCACTCCCATATTTTGTTTTAAAATAGACTGTACTTTTTGATTGCCCCAGTCATCAATTTCTTCGGTGATGTCTCGTACAAATTGCTCTGCATAATCTTTAGTCAACTTGTCTTGACTCATGATGTGTCCGTGTTCGGAAGTCCAGCGATGACTTTTTGCCATCAGGCGTTCTCCCAATCCTTCCACCCATTCATTCCAAGATTCAATAGCTTCTTCTACAGATTCCTCTCTCAGTTCATTAGCTAAAAGTTTGATTTTCACATCGCGGCCGCTTACTTCCGCTATTTGTTCAAAAATCTTCGCCTTATCTCCTTCAGAAACTGTCAACTTTCCTTCTAGCATTTCCCTATATTGACTCAATTCATCGCAGCCAGTATTAATAATTTGCTTGATTCCGGCTGCGGATTGGTTAAGTGCGATCGCCCCCCGTTCAACTGTCAAAAACTGTTCCATAGATTTTGTAAAATCCTGAAAAGATTTCACATACTCATTTTCCGTCCCGTCCAAAATAGCCTCAAGTGCAGATTGAGCAGAAATCAAATGAATCCGGTTTTCACCCACAATCAAATTTTGTTTTTTAACAAACGTTTCTACCCTTTCTCTTGCCTGCTTGCGGCTTCCTTCCCGACGCAGCAAATCGGCAAAATTAACTAAGATAAAAATATTTCTTGCAGCTTCATCATCTCGCTCGGGATTCAACTTTTGTTTCAAATACAAAAGAAGTTCCCGCTCTTTTTCTGTCAAAAGATTCTGAGCGTGAGTCAAAAAAATCACCGCATCAGTTGTTTTGAGAACCTGTTCCGTAACTAACGTGCGTTCCGCTTGTTCGTTCAATCCGGGAGTATCAATAATTTCTACACCATTGGTACACAATTCGAGATTCGGATGCTCGAAAATGATTTCTTTGATTTCTGAATTGACAATTTCATCCCCAAAAGAACCTAAAGCCGCTTCCTCAGAAATCGATGCTTTATCTTTATATTGCTCAGGTGAAATCTCCTCTTCACGTCCGTCTGTGTATTTGCAGATAACCCGCTGCTGTAGCCCGTATGTCAAAACTGTCACCGTACCGCTACAGGGAATATCCCGCACCGGTTGAATTTCCTCCCCCAGCAAAGCATTGAGCAAAGTTGATTTGCCTTTACTAAACTCGCCGACAACAGCAACGCGGAAACGCTGAGATTCTAATTTACGAGATATCTTTGTTACTTCTTCTGGTAAATTAGGAGAGAGCACGTTGCGATCGCTTCCATCTCGCAGACTTAAATATAGTTTGCCTTTGTCGCAAACCGCATCCAATAATTGTTGCTGATACTCGTGAAACTTTTTCAACTCCTGATAGGACGAAACTGACTGCTTTGGATTGCTTTGCTGTTTGGGTTTTGCTGGCAAATGTTCGATAATGTGACTGGCAGCACGGACAAACAAAGAATCGATAGATTGAAATCGTGCGGGAGCGAGTAACGAGTGGACTTCTGCTAAAGCTGCTGTATCGCTGATTGCTTGATTGCTAAAACTCGCTTCCAAAACAGTCAAAAATCGCGCATCGATTCCGAGTCTGTTGGCGATGATCGTCAAATACTCTTTTTCGCGTTTATCTATTGTCCCATCTGCCGCCGACATTTGATACCCAAAACTAATCAGCAGCAGTTTTTCCTCCTCAGAAAAACACCCTGTCAGCGCCAGCAACGCCGTCAATTTCTTGTAAACTTGCTGTTCCCGCACGCTCTTAACCATCGGCATTACCAATGGGCGCAAATTGTTGTTAGCGGGAATAAGTTCCGTAAAAGTTGTCCGCAGCCGCTGGATTTCCTCAGCACCAACCGTACCGTCGGCATGAATAACTCCCAGCAATACCGTCACCAATCCCGCCAGAAAAAGCACGGGCGGATTAATATCCTCTTTTCGGAGGCTTTGCCCTGTCAGTCGGGAAATAAGCTCAACCGTTTGCGGACTAATTAGTGAAGTGTCCATTTGCCGCGCCTTTAGATAATTTTTTTTATTTAAACTATCATAATATATTAGTTATTCTGTGGATTGGTAACACGGTAAAAATTGATGATGAACTTTGTATTTCCCCCGGCGGTACAGGCTGCGATCGAGGCTGGTAAGTACGCACAAGTGTTTACATCTGCTGGAGTGCCGATCGGCATGGCGAGAGATGCAGCGACGGGAGAGTTCGTAGCCCATGCCGTTGGCGCCGCCCTCAACAACAACCCACTATCGCCCTTAGTGTCTCCCATGCAGTTCGTTATGGGCGGCTTGCAAATGCAGCAAATGCACATGGGCTTTCAAGGCGTCCAAGCCACTTTGGGGGTGCTGCAAGCGACAACAGCCGTCATTGGTGTGGGAACTTTCGCCGGGGTAGCCTTGTCAGCGGTGAATTTGCACCAGACATTGAAACTAAAAAAAGCGGTTGAAAAGCTGGAAGTTAAAGTAGAAAATGGTTTCATCAATTTAGAACAACTTTTGAAAGGTCAAGGCGCAGAAATTAAGCAATTAATTTCGGAAGTGGTTGCAGATATAAAATTTGAGAACCATCGCCTAGTCTTAGTGCGGGCTTACGGGTTATTTAATCAAGCAATTCAACGAATGCGATCGGCTTTGCAAATTCAAGACATTAACCGTCGCAATGCTGAAATTGACGCAGCGCGGGGGATGTTGTTTGAAGCTTTAGCAGACTACAGAAATCCACATTTATTAGAAGAAACTTGTGCGGCGGGACAGTTGCGGCGGTTAGAGTGCAGTTGGGCGATCGAGCAAAGTATTATCGGCACGTATCAGGTGCAAAATGAATTTGGTGCAGCGGGCGATCGGCTTTCTCAGCTTCAACAACAAATCCGTCAAGATGGCTTAAGAATAATTGATGCTTGTGACTCTGATGACGAACTAGATTTTCTGTTTCCTGAAATCACGCGAATTCACAATCACGATTTAGCTACCTTAGACATTTGGCTTAATCAGATTGAATGGACTAAAGCTTTGCCCGAAAGTGAGTTAAAGCAGTTAGAGAGTGCTGATTTTAGTAAATCAGACTTAGCTTTTATGGGGGATAAAAATTCAGCCAAAACAGCTTTAGCGATACCGGATGAACAGTTATTTTATGAAAATTTGAGGCCGAAGTCTCATTTTTATGCGCTTTGCACTCAACTGGAATTAATGCTCGATCCGCAGCAGCGTCAAGAGTACGAAGATTATATCATTGAGCAAGGGGAAATAGCGGGTCATAAAAGTTTAGTATCGTCGAACTTGGAAAAAGCCTCGAATTTGGCTGTTGCTAATCTTTTTTACTATTTCAAAGTCCGAGATAAATCAGAAGAATCGGAATAATCCGACCTAATTTGTAATTTGCTTTAAGTTTAGCCCTGTTTTGATTATCCATCAATTACTATCCAGAACTCAAAGACATTCATTAAGTTGCTTCATATCCCCTTGCGGCTGCACTTGCTTGTGCAAACTAATTTTGTCGCCCACTTCATACCCCGAATTAAAACCCGCCGCGCTGCTGACTTGAGAATCTGTTCTAGTTTTAACTTTAACCCCTCGGCCCTCTAGATAATCCGCGATCGCCTGTTGATTTTTCTCAAACATCGATCGCACTACAATCCCTGGAGTCGCCGCCACATCCCCCGAACCCGGAATCCCCGACTCTTCCATCTCCTGTTTTTGTTCCAACAATCTTTGTCTCAACCTCGTCGCGCATCCAACCCGAAAAGCATTCAGATACGCCAACCCCCTGCCGTTTCCTTTGCGGTAATTTGCTCTTTTTTCAATTGCCGAACTCAAATACTCGTAAAGATGTTTGCAAACAATCAGGTTAGTAGAAGTTCCCACCAAAAACATACTGCCTGTATAAGTATTTCGCATGGCATTGCAACCGTTAGCGTCGGCAATTCCCGAAAGCAGCATCATTTTCCAAGTGACAAATTTCGATGTTGTTTCAACTGAGTTTTCGTCAATCTCTTCTTGGTGATTTGGCCCTAAATCCGCGAGGCTGAGATTGTACTGTGCCAGTAAAAGGGAAGCTTTTTCGGCTGCCGCAGTCGATTCGTTTTCATTGGATGAGGTGGCGAGGGCTAAAAGCTTTTTGATTCTTTCGACAATACTTGTGTCTGCCATTTTTCAATCAATTTTAGGGTGAGAGTAAGCGGTGGCAAGGATTCGGCGATATTCTCATTTTAGTATAGCTGGGAATGTGCGAGGTTTTTTGAGGAGGATTTTTTTGAACCGCAGAGGGCGCAGAGGGCGCAGAGAGAGACAGAAAACAGTAGATTTATTTTTCTTTAAACTCTTGTGGGGTGGGCTTTGAGCAGCGCCCTAAAAGTTAATTTTAAATGCAGAATAACTTAACTATTCAAGGACTTCCAGGACTGATTTGGGCAGCAATTTATCTTTAAACCAGACTACTTTTGCTGGCACGTCATTTACATCCACCCCGGCTTTTTCTAAATTCAGGCGTTCGGAAATAGCTAAAATCAAGTTATCGCATTCAGACTTCTGTACTTGTGCAAATTTCTTTTGCAAATACTCCGGCCGCCAATAGCCAACTATTTCTAATAAAAATACTCGCCCGTCGGGATGCACCAACCGAAAGTCGGGAATCATCACACTACCTGGAATCGGAATTAAATCCACTTCTCGCTCTAGTTGCCACTCGGTTTTTGTGGAATTCCATCTTTCAGCAAATGCCGCTTCTAACATACTATCATAAGGCTTGCCAGGGGGATAGTGGCTAACTAAACCGCAGTCGGAATTTAGGGTGAATTTACCGGTTTTCAAAACGCCACTAAAAGGGTCTTTTGTGTGCAGTGTCGAGTGCATACTCCATTTGGTGACGTGCAGCAGTGCGGGCAGCATTTTCGCGAGGGCTAAGCCGTAGCGGGTGCTCGGTTTGAATAAGCTTGTAGGGCCGTCTATTGTCAATGTAAAACCGTGGTCTGCATCGCCTTCGATGTAAGTCATTAATTGAAATAGTTTCAGATAGCGAAATAAGAGTTTGTATTCTCCTGGATCGTTGCGGTGGGCGGTTAATTGAACTTGACTTGCTCGGTAAAATATGCCTTGAACTTGAGAAAGATTGTATTTGTGAAGCAAGTTTTCGGGTGTTGGTGCATTAAACTCAGTGAGGATTTTGTTTTCGTTTAAATCGGCGTATAAACCTGTAGTGATTTCGCTGGGTAAAACTTCTCTGTTTAACTCTTGGCTGAGTTCACTTGCTACTTTTTCCAGGGTTAATTGGGTGGATTGAGGGCTGGGAGTCGATCGCGCCGACAATGCAAAAACCCGCTGTCTCAACTCTGAGGGTTCTAGGGGACTGATGACTTCTAAGGTGCAGAAACCGCTTTTCAGCAGGTGCGCTAATCCCCGTTTCAGCCGATAATCCGGGCTGTCGCCTTCTAATTCTAGCAAGCGTCCGTCGAGTTCGCCTTGGGTTTTGCCGATCGACTCTTGGAAGCAGTCGATCATTTCCTTAGCTGCTTCTAAGTTTTTAGCATCTATCTTGAGGCGTAGCGGGACGATTGATTCCCCGTTTTGGCGGTGACTTAATAAATCAGTGGGTAACATAAGCAGTGAAAACTTTTACTCAATTTTTTGTTCAACAATCACCATAACTCCCCTAAGTTTTCCCTCTTCTGTCAAGCTTTGGGTAGTCCGAATTCGGCGATCGGAACTGACGAGATTGATTGTTTCAACCGCCCTCAGAATGCCAGTTGCTTTGTCCCATATTTGAAAAATTATCAAATTATCTCCAACTTCTGTCGCTAGTGTCTTGTAGTTGGAAAAAACCGAGTCTGGACTTTCAATTTGCACTTGCCCTTCACCGACAACATGACCCACAAAATTTTGGGTTTCACTCTTGCCATTGGCATAAGTTTGAACGTTAGTTTGCCTCCACTCGTTGTCAACTATTTTCTGGGTTAACACTGCTGTAAAACGCACGGTTTCCTTGCAGTCGGCATCGAGTATTGTCCAGTCTCCCTCCCATACTCCTGTATGTTTGGGGAATACTTTAAAGTTAGTTATTTGTGCAGTTTCGCTCATTTTTAGTAATGTAAATTAGTTGATATTGAGATTATACTCTACTTTGGCAATCTTCAATCTTCCTTATAATCATCATTTTTTTCTCCCCATTTTGCTGGCGATTCGGCTGCTTTTTAGTCGCCTCTCGGTTGACTCCGTAAATCGATTGTAGATTGTAGTTTTTAAATAGACCTAGGACTGATTTAATTATCTAGCCATCTTTTCGCTAAGACTACCCATCCCACAACTAACTTATTTAGGCTTACTACCAGGGAATTTCATCATTGTCTTCTCCCCATTTGGCGGGTGATTCTGCTGCTTTTTTGGTTGTCTCTCGGTTGACTCCGTAAATGGGTGTCGGTTTGACAGTTTCTAATTTCTGATATTCGGGCTTTGGCGGTTCTATTTGTGTTTGTGGTTGGGGTTTGTGAGGCTGCATTCCTCCTCGGCGGCGTTGAGAAGTTCTTTCTTCGCTGGTGTCTTCGGTGACGACTTCGTAGAGAATTGCTAACTTATTTACATCGCTGCTTTTGCGGAGAACTCGACCCAATCGCTGAATGTATTCGCGTTCGCTGCCCGTACCTGACAATATGATAGCAATTCTGGCGTCGGGAACGTCCACTCCTTCGTTGAGAACGTGGGAGGCGACGAGGGTTTTGTATTCGCCGCTGCGAAAGCGATCGAGGATTTCGTGGCGTTCTTTGACTGGGGTTTGGTGGGTAATTGTAGGGATGAGAAATTCTTGGGAAATTCGGTAAACTGTGGCGTTGTCTCCGGTAAAAATTAGGGTGCGCTGGGGAGAGTGTTCTGCTAGTATTTGGGCTAAAATTCGCAGTTTTCCTTCGGTACAAAGGGCGATTTCTTTGGCTTGGCGGTGGGCTAGCATGGCGCGCCGTCCCAGGGGCGATCGCGCGCTTGCCATGATAAACTGTTTCCAACCTTCGAGGCTTGATATTCTGATATTAGACTGTTTTAAGAAGTCGTTGCGAATGTTGATTAATTCGGCGTAGCGGTCGGTTTCTTCTGTGGACAGTTTTACCATAATTTGAACTATTTTATGGTCCGCTAAAGCATCGCCTGCCAAATCTTCGGGTCTTTTGCTAAATACTGTCGGGCCGATGAGGAAATGCAAATCGCTGTGGCGGCCATCTGTGCGATCGGGTGTAGCTGTCAGTCCGAGTTTAAAAGGCGCGATCGCATATTCGGAAATTACTCGATAAAAGTCCGTTGGCAAATGGTGGCATTCGTCAAAAACCAGCAAGCCGTATTTATTGCCCAAAGTTTCTGCATGAATACTTGCGCTGTCGTAGGTTGCGACTAAAATTGGCGTTTTGTCCCGCGAACCTCCGCCCAACAATCCGATTTCGATGTCGGGAAAAGCTGCTTTTAAATTAGCGTACCACTGGTGCATTAAATCGAGAGTTGGTACTACAATTAATGTACTGCGACCAGTGACTTGCATGGCTAATTGCGCCAGATAAGTTTTGCCGGAAGCGGTAGGGAGGACGACTACTCCTTGGCTTCCTGCTTCTTGCCAAGCTGCGAGGGCTTGTTCTTGATGTGGGTAAGGCTGCATTTCCACGCTGGGTACGAGTTCGAGTAGTTCGTATCCCCTAGCTTCGTCCGTGAAGTGAATGCACTCGGCTTGCAGGCATTCTACCAGCGGGCGGTAGTGAATGGCTCGAATGCGGTATTTTTCCACGCGATCGTCCCAAGTGGCAAAGTCCACCCAGTCTCTGCCTTTGGGCGGCGGGTGTAGCAGTAGCGTTCCGCGATCGAATGTTAAGGTAGGTATCCGTGGCATTGGTTTAGATAGGGGGCGAGTTATGCCTGTTAAATTATAAGTGACCGCTCAAATATATTGACATCAGACTCTCTCTAAGTTAGTTTTTTTTAAAAGCAAATCTCTAGAACCACCATCTACTTTATACCGTTTAGGGCTGTTTGTTGAGATTTTGACCTTTTTTTTGAGCCGATAAGTTGGCAAAACTGTCAAAAGTTTATTTGCACCTACCTACTTAGTTGAAAGTCGGGCGAAGATATTTGAATATTTAAGATATTATGGTTGCTGAGCTGGTAACTCTATACGGGTGCTTTGCAGAAAAAATTAGTTCTCTTACCAAGCCCCAAAAACTGCAGAGCATTAATTATAATTTGGACTCATTTAAGGAAAAAGTAAGTCACCAAACAAATATTAAAAAAAGAGAGTATAAAAGGTAAAGGTAGAGCTTCCCGAAGGGAATTATTTAACCATTTTAAGTAGCTTTCCTTACGAGAATTTTGACGGAATCTATATCAAGGGCGACCACGGATATCAAATAAAGTAGGAACAAGCTAAAAAGACGATCGACTTGATGGAAAACGATCAATTTGGGAAATTGCGATCGCACTGGCGGAAAATCCAACAAAAATTATCCTAGCCCAGCCGGATTGCCAAATCTAAAATCTACCAGAGTATTGTCCCGCTGGGGATGGTTTTTAGGTTAGATTCGATCTATATATGCCTGAGATTAGAGGTTATAGATGGAAATAGGCGTCCCCAAGGAAATCAAGGATTTAGAGTTTCGGGTCGGGCTCAGTCCCACAAGTGTCCGGGCTTGTTCGGACAAAGGCCACACAGTTTTTGTGGAAACGAATGCTGGTGCTGGGGCCGGTTTCGCGGACGAGGACTACGTTGAAGCAGGCGCTAAGATTGTTTTAAAGGCTTCAGATGTCTGGAATCGCGAACTAATTGTTAAAGTTAAAGAACCGCTGCCTGCTGAGTATCCGCTGATGCAAAAAGAGCAGTTGCTGTTTACATATTTGCACTTGGCGGCCGATCGCACATTAACTGAGCATTTAATCAATAGCGGAGTCCAGGCCATCGCCTACGAAACCGTCGAACTCCCTGACAGAAAATTGCCGCTGCTGACGCCGATGAGTATTATTGCAGGGCGTTTAGCCGTGCAGTTCGGAGCTCGGTTTCTGGAACGACAGCAAGGTGGCCGGGGCGTACTTTTGGGCGGCGTACCGGGGGTAAGACCGGGTAAAGTTGTGATTTTGGGCGGCGGAATCGTTGGCACAGAAGCAGCCCGAATTGCTGTAGGAATGGGCGCGAGAGTGCAGATTTTAGACGTAAATGTCGATCGCCTAGCCTATTTAGAAACTCTGTTCGGTTCCAGAGTAGAATACCTCTACAGCAGTCCTTTGCAAATTGAAGCAGTTATCCCCGATGCTGATTTGTTAATCGGTGCGGTTTTGGTCTTAGGTAAAAAAGCTCCAATTCTGGTTTCTCGCGAATTTGTTGCGAAGATGCACCCCGGTTCTGTGATTGTTGACGTAGCCGTTGACCAAGGCGGCTGCGTGGAAACTTTGCGGGTAACTTCTCACACAAATCCTACTTATGTTGAGGAAGGAGTCGTGCATTACGGCGTGCCGAATATGCCCGGGGCAGTGCCTTGGACCGCGACTCAAGCTTTGAATAACAGCACTTTGCCTTATGTTTTGCAGTTGGCAAATAGCGGGATTAAAGCTTTGGAAATGAATCCGAGTTTGGCGAAGGGATTGAACGTGCAGAATCACCGATTGGTGCATCCGGCCGTGCGCGAGGTTTTCGCAGATTTGGCCGATTAGATTCCCCTTTTTTCAGCAAATCCCGTAGGGTGCGTCAGATCAAAGCTTGTGGATTATTAATAACGGGACGCGATCTGACGCACCCTACTCAACTACACAGCGTTTTGCAATGTTTAGCTAACAGTAAATTCTCCAAACTAAAGGATTTCTCAACCCGAACAGTAATTTGTGCAAAATATTACTTGCAGCCCAGAAAAAAATAAATTCCCCAAAACACTTGACAGATTCGCGAACTTATGGCAAAGTAGTAATTCGTGACCGATGCGGAACTGGCGGAATTGGTAGACGCGCATGATTCAGGTTCATGTGGTGCAAGCCTTCCGGGTTCAAGTCCCGGGTTCCGCATTCCAAAGGCAGAAGGAAGTTTGGGGTTAACCCGGTAAAGGCAATAACCCCATTCGCTCTGCTGAATTAAACAATGCTGACAAGTATTCAAAACCCCCTAGTTAAAGAAATTCGCAAGCTGCACAGCTCGAAGGGACGCAGGGAACAACAATTATTTTTACTCGAAGGGACGCACTTGCTCGAAGAAGCTTGCGCTGCCAAATACCCGCTAGCAACTGTTTGCTGCACTCCCGAATGGCTGGATCAGCACGGGGAACTTTGGGAGCAAGTTGGTAATTTAGCCGATCGCACAGAATTAGTAAGTGCAAAAGTGTTAGAGTCGATCGCCACTACAGTCCAACCCGACGGCATTGTCGCCACCGCACCCCGCACTGCAACAGAGCCTGCAGAATTGTCAACTTTAGGAATAGCCCTAGAAACAATCCAAGATCCGGGGAACTTGGGGGCGATCGTCCGCACGGCTGCGGCTGCTAATGCCGACGGTTTGCTGCTGAGCGCAGACAGCGCCGATTTAGACCATCCCAAAGTGCTGCGCGCCTCTGCTGGAGCTTGGTTTAAGCTGCCAATGGCAGTCAGTCCAGATTTAACCGCCGAAGTCTCCGCCTATAAAAATCGAGGAATGCAAATTTTAGCAACCGTCGCCGGGGCTAGTTTAAGTTATTGGGAAGTAGATTTGCGAGTGCCGACTCTGATAGTTTTGGGGAACGAAGGCTCTGGTTTGTCGGAAGAATTGAGGAGTTTGGCCGATCGACAAATCCAAATTCCCCTGAGTCGTGGCGTAGAATCTTTAAATGTGTCGATCGCCGCAGCCCTCATGTTGTACGAAGCTCAACGGCAAAGAACTGATTAGACTTATTGCATAAATTTTTGATTGATAGGGAAACCGCAGATAAACGCAGATGCAACGCAGATTCATTTCCAGATAGGAGAGCGAATGCCTGCAATTCAAATCTCTTATTTAATTGTTAATTAATCCTTATCTGTAGGGCGGGTTCATCAATATGTGTAACTTCAGATTTATACCCTTGGACAGACGGGTGGCCTGAAATCGGGTTTTTTAACCAAAATACCTCCTTACAGCCCGCAGATTCGCTAAAAAGCCCGGTTTCTTGGGTTCGAGTGCGATCGCCAAATGAAGCTGCCGGGCATTTAAATTGTATTTTTCACTTCGCTCTGCCCCAGCGTTTCCTTCCCCTCTCCCCATCTACCCCTCTGAGATGTGGCGGATGTTGTTTATATTGATGCAAACTGTAAAGCCAGGAAAGGGGGTACTCTCGTATCAACAGTCCTGGCTGGTATGAAATAAATATGAAGAAGTGTAGCCAAGTGTTCTCACAAATGTTAAGATTCTTAACATAACGTAGTATTGTGCACGCCCCAACCAAAACCTAACCTGAGATGGTGCTGACTGGGAGTAGTAGCTCGCTACCATAAAATTAAGCCTCTTTAAATGGAAGGAAAGCGCAAGTCCCCGCCCGCTTTCCTTCCCAGCTAAAGCTAGGGGTTTGCGACTACCGCAAACCTTTAGAGGCACAGATCCTCAGCGGGAAAAGCTCATGAAAACTCTTAAGTCCTCAGATACAGATTCTGTTCGCGCTTACTTGCGGGAAATCGGCCGCGTTCCCTTGTTGACCCATGAGCAAGAAATACTCTTCGGGAAACAGGTACAGCGCTCAACCGCACTGCATCAGGAGAAAGATATTTTAGCCGAAGAGTTAGGCCGCGACCCGACGGCGGCTGAATGGGCACAGGCAGTTGGGCTGTCTGAGGCACAGTTGCAGCGGACGATCGAGCAGGGGGAAAGGGCAAAGCGCCAAATGGTGGAAGCGAATCTCCGCCTGGTAGTGTCTGTTGCCAAGAAATATATCAAGCGCAACGTAGATTTACTGGATCTAATTCAGGAAGGCACGATCGGGATGCAGCGGGGAGTAGAAAAATTTGACCCCACTAAGGGCTACAGATTTTCTACTTATGCTTATTGGTGGATTCGTCAGGCAATTACCCGGGCGATCGCCGAAAAAGGTCGCACCATCCGCTTACCGATCCACATCACCGAAAAGCTCAACAAAATTAAAAAGGCTCAGCGCCAACTTGCTCAACAGCTCGGTCGCGCGGCCACGGCTGCTGAATTGGCATCAGAGCTAGAATTGACTCCCAAACAGATTCGCGAATATCTCGATCGCGCGCGCCTGCCACTTTCCCTGGACTTGCGCGTGGGAGACAATCAAGATACAGAGTTGGGCGATTTGTTGGAAGATACGGGTACTACGCCAGAAGATTTTGCCCTGCAATCTTCCCTGCGGACTGACTTAGACCACCTGATGGCGGAACTGACTCAGCAACAGCGAGAAGTGCTCGCCTTGCGGTTCGGTTTAGAAGACGGACAAACCCTAACTTTGGCAAAAATAGGCGATCGTCTCAACATCAGTCGGGAACGAGTGCGGCAAATAGAACGGGAAGCTTTGACCAAACTCCGCAAGCGAAAGCAAGATATCAACGATTATCTAGCCAGCTAGGTAGATTGGGGATTGGCGATCGGGTCCCCCCCACTTGCAATCCCCAATCTAAAATCGTAAAAACCGCCGCTTTTAATTCGGTTGTGCCCACTTGGTTGCTATGACTGTCCTGCTACATTAGTAATTACTTAGTAATAAACATCAGCAGCGATCAGATAAGGGTTATTTAATTTAACCGCCCGCGTCTAACATAACAAGCTGTGTCTGAAACGGAGGTACTCGTGAGCAACTCATCTAATAAATCCCCAGAATTCTTTGAAGAAGACGGAGAAAATACCAACTTATTATGGCAATACGTGCAGTCAATGGCTCCGGACACAGTTTCTCAGTTGTCTAAGCCGACTTCTCACGAAGTGTTTCAAGTAATGGAGCGAAATATTGTTGGACTTTTGGGGAATTTGCCTTCGGAACACTTCGGGGTGACAGTGACTACCAGTCGCGAACATTTGGGTAGATTGCTCGCCTCGGCTATGATTAGCGGTTATTTTCTGAAAAATGCCGAACAGCGAATGACTTTTGAAAAGTCCCTACAAGCCAGTGAGAGACACGGCTCGGACGATTAGTAGATTTTGAACATTTAAGTGATCCAAGTGTCAAGCCCCCCCTCGCAAGATGGGGGCTTAATATTTTAGATTTTAGATTTTAGATTTTAGATTTTAGATTAAATAATTGAATAATTATTGATATTATTCTTAAATTCCCAATACCCAATTCCCAATTAATATGTCTCTTCCTCCTTTGGCCCACAAAGTTATCGGCGTTGCTGCAATCTGGAACGATCGCCAACAAATTTTGATTGACAAGCGCCGACAACATGGACTGCACGGGGGTTTCTGGGAGTTTCCGGGCGGAAAAATAGAGCCTGGGGAAACAATCGAAGCTTGCATAAAACGGGAAATTATGGAGGAGTTGGGGATTGTCGTAGAAGTTGGCGATCGCTTGATTACAATTGACCACGACTACACTAAATTTACAGTTAGACTATACGTGCACCACTGCCGCCACGTCAGCGGTGAACCGCAAACGATTGAATGCGATGAAATTCGCTGGGTGACACTGGACGAAATTGACCAATTTACTTTTCCCAAGGCAAACGCACAGATTATTACTGCACTGCGGAAAAGTTGAGCTGTAATATAAAATTCGGTTGCTACTGAACAACTGACAAATGACAGCTAACTTTTATTTTTGGACGGGCAGAGTAAAGTGAAAACAACTGCCTCTATCGGGTACAGAATCTACCCAAATTTGACCGTAGTGGGCGCGGATGATGCCTTGACACAGAGACAGTCCAATGCCGTAACCGTCTGTTGATTTATCTCGCTGCAAGCGAAAGCTGTCTTCAAAAATGCTCGCGCAATCTTCTTCAGGAATTCCCGGGCCGCTGTTGCAAATGCTGACTTGAACTTTGTAAGCGGTGCGGTGGAGAATTGAAAGATTAACAGTTCCTCGGTCTGGGGTGTACTTGCTGGCGTTGTCAAGCAGGTTGACCATGACTTGTTTGATGCGATCGGGATCGGCATAAACCAAGGGCAAATCTGCGGGAATGTCTGTTTCTAAGTTTAGACTTTTCGCCTGAAATTTGTCTTGAAACTGCAAGATTACATCTTGACAAATCTCCCCCAGTTCGATTCTTTTTGGTTCAATGTGGAGTTGAGCGTTTGTACCCCGGGCTGCTTGCAGGATATCTGTAATCATACGATCGACAATTTGGATTTGGCGGCGGGCTTGTTTCATCAAATGAGCCGCCAGACTCGGTGTCAAACGCGACTTTTCCCCCTCTTTCACCTTCTGACTTGACTCCAAAGTCTCCAAAGCCAAAGATGCTGCCGTCAAGGGATTACGCAAGTCGTGAGCTAGCATCGCAATAATCCGGTCTTTCAACTGCAACTGCTCTTGCAGGTGTTCTTTTTCCTGTTTGAGGCGAAAAACTTCATCAGAAAGCTGCACAAGTTCGGCGGCGCAAGCAACGGAATAGATGGGCTTTGGGTTAGTCAGGCTTTCAGCAAGTGCTGGGGCTGACTGCTGCTGAGCTGCGTATTCTTCTACAGAACGCTTCCAGCGGGGCCACCAGTGTTCGAGTTGGGCGATCAAATTGCTGCCGGCGAGAGTTTGTCGCGGCTCGGGATGAATTTTGAGCAGCGAGGGAGTGGCTACAAGTTTAAAGTGTTCGGCTAAATCGGGCTGTTCTCCTACGTCGATGATTTGAAGCTCAAAGTCGCACTCTGCCTTCAAATCCTTTAGGGACTTGCGGATGTGTCTGGTCTGTTCCCGGGAAGAGGAACGCTTGTCTACAAACAGCAAAAGCTGTAAAAGCGGTGCGGAATTGACCTGCTGTTCGGGAGAACAGTCAGTGCCACTGGTGCCGGGTGTTGGATGGACGCTGTTGAGCTTTTCGATCGGGTGAAAATAATTGAGCATTGCCGAGCCGAGTTATTTCACTTCTACTTTAATTTAATACTTACTTTAGATTTATGCTATTGTCCGATAATTTCATTACAAGCGGGCAGATGATATTTTTGAGATGGAAGAAAAATGAGTCGCTGCGGGTGGTGGTTCAAGTAGCGGCCGCCTTTTTTGTGCTGTGCCTGTTGCTGACGCTGCACCGCTACTACAGCTTTTACGCTACTTACGACCAAGGCATTTTCAATCAACTTTTTTGGAACGGCACTCGGGGTCACTTGTTTGAGAGTTCCCTCTCTTCGGCTTTGTCCACTAATGTGGTTCACCAAAACCAGCTCCCGGAAGTATCTTACTATCGGTTGGGGCAGCATTTCACCCCGGCGCTAATGCTGTGGTTGCCAATTTACTCGCTGTTTCCCTCGCCCGTCACTTTGACTGTGTTGCAGGTGACTTTAATTACGGCGGCGGGAGGAGTGCTCTATGCTCTCGCCAGACACTATCTGGAACCGAGGCTGTCGGCGACAATTGTTGTGAGCTATTACTGCGCTAACGCGGTTATCGGCCCGACTTTGGGCAATTTTCACGATATTTGTCAAATGCCGCTGTATGTCTTTAGCTTGCTGCTGGCGATGGAGAAGCGCTGGTGGCCGCTGTTTGGGATTCTGGCAACTTTAATTTTGGCCGTGCGAGAAGATGGGGGAGTTGTTTTATTTGGCGTCGGAGTTTACCTGATTTTGAGCCGGCGCTACCCGAGGACTGGTTTAGCCGTCTGCATACTCAGTTTTGGTTATATGATCGTCCTGACCAATCTGATTATGCCTTTGTTTTCTGCTGATATATCCCAGCGGTTTATGATGGAGCGCTTCGGTCAATATGCCGATGGAGATGAAGCTTCTACTCTAGAAATTATTTGGGGAATGGTGAGCAATCCCGGGCGGTTGCTGGCTCAATTATTTACGCCGTTTTTTGGTAAGATTAGATACCTCCTTGGCCAGTGGTTGCCATTAGCTTTGGTTCCAGCTTTCGCGCCTGCGTCTTGGATGATTGCTGGATTTCCGCTGCTGAAGCTATTTTTAGCGAAAGGAGAGTCAGTGCTGGCGATTAATATTCGCTATGCGATGACTGTGGTTCCAGGGCTTTTTTATGGGGCGATTCTGTGGTGGGCCCAGCGTCAAAAGGAAGAAGATAGAATGGTGAAAGAGGAAAGAATGTTTTTGCGTTTTCCTTCTGCTTTATTTCCTCTGCCTTCATCTTCAAAGTTTCGCCGCTTTTGGGCGTTTTGTATCTGCTTGTCGCTATTTTTTACCTTCACCTCTAACCCAAATCGGACTTTTTCTTTGATTTTGCCCGATGCGATCGATCCTTGGGTGCAGGTTCCTCTCGTCAGACAATGGCAGCACGTTTTGCAAGTGCGGCCGCTGTTGGCTCAAATTCCTGCTGATGCTAGCGTGGCAGCAACGAATACTATTGTGCCGATTTTGTCAAGTCGCCGGGAAATTCTCAGGTTTCCGATGTTTGAACTCCGCAATGATGCGGGGAAGGCAGTGAAGATGGAATATGTAATTGCCGATCTCTGGCAGTTGCAGCAGTATCAGGCTGCGTTTCGCGCGGAACGGGGACAGTTGCGGGAGATCGTACCGGCGATCGATCGAATGTCCAAATCGGGAGATTACGGAATTGTTGGCTTTGAAGACGGCGCGATTTTGATGCGTCAGGGTGCTGTTTCTAATTCTGCATCGGTTGCTGCTTGGACCAGTTTTCGCCGCGAATTGGAGCCGATTTTGAAGAAACGGTAAGCGGGTAGACGATCTCGCCATTGCTTGCTTCAGTGGCTCAAATCTTGAGGAAACCTGTTTTTTTGGCAGCAATGGCGATCGAGCAATTTCGTGCAAAAACCAGGTTTAGGCATGATTTTCTGTCTTTGTTGCTGCCAAAAGTCAGGCATTGGGCATCAACTTACGATCACCTCAAATTTGAGGCTGGTTATTATACAATAAATCTGTTAATCCTAAACATTAAGATATATAAATTATTTGGAGGGAGAAAGATGAAAATTTTGGTATTGGCATGGGAGTTTCCTCCCAGAATCGTAGGCGGTATCGCCCGCCACGTATCGGAACTATATCCAGAATTGGTGAAGCTGGGGCACGACATTCACTTAATTACAGTAGAGTTCGGCCATGCGCCGATGTACGAAGTGGTGGAAGGAATACGTGTGCATCGGGTGGTTGTGGGGCACGCCAAGGACTTTTTTCACTGGGTGGCGAACCTCAACCAAAGCATGGGCCACCAAGGCGGAAAACTGATGCTTGAGGAAGGCCCCTTTGATATCATCCACGCTCACGATTGGTTAGTGGGAGATGCGGCGATCGCCCTGAAGCATACTTTTAAAGTACCGCTAATTGCCACCATCCACGCCACGGAATACGGGCGCTTCAACGGCATCCACAACGAAGGGCAGCGCTATATTAACGCCAAGGAAAACGACCTAGCTTACAACGCTTGGCGGGTAATTGTTTGCAGCGATTATATGCGGCGGGAAGCCGAACGGGTACTATCGACTCCGTGGAACAAAATAGAGGTAATTTACAACGGAATCAGGTCGGAAAAAAAGCCCCGCTGGCACGAATTTGACGCGATGAACTTCCGCCGCCAGTTTGCGGCAGACGACGAAAAAATAGTCTATTATGTAGGAAGAATTAGCTACGAAAAAGGCATTGCTGTATTTCTGAATGCTGCACCTAAAGTAATTTGGGAAATGGGAGGTAAAGCGAAAATTGTAATTGTTGGCGGCGGCAATACAGACCATCTCAAACACTTAGCTTGGAATTTAGGAATTTGGAATAAGTGTTATTTTACTGGCTTCATGTTTGAGGAACATCTCGACAAATTCCAGACGGTGGCTGACTGCGCGGTTTTCCCGAGTCTTTACGAACCTTTTGGGATTGTAGCATTAGAAAGCTTTGCTGCAAGGGTGCCGGTGGTTGTGTCGAATGCGGGCGGACTTCCAGAGGTGGTGGTGCACAGTAAAACTGGCGTTGTTACTGAGGCAAACAATCAGGATTCTTTGGCCTGGGGAATTTTGGAGGTGCTGAAAAATCCGGGTTACGCGCGGTGGTTGGTTGACAATGCTTATGAGGATTTGGAACGCCGATTTAGTTGGCAGAAGTTGGCGATGGAAACCGAGTGGGTTTATCACCGGGTTGTGGAGGAAAGGGCTGAGGTTGATTGGTAAGAATGCTGACTGTTGACTGTTGACTGTTGACTGTTCACGGTTGACTGTGAGTAGAATATCAAGTTTTTTTGTTGCAAATATTAAGAAATTGTAACACAATGATATAGATACACTCGACCTCAGCTTGAGCGCACTCAGAAGATTTAAAGGGAATTAGCATCTTGAATATTTTTAGGGACATCGATCCCCAACCCAGACGCAGCTTGCTGACATTATTCACCGCAGGGCTGCTATTCTGGTCAAGTTTGGCTTCGCTGCTGCCAACTTTGCCGCTGTACGTTCAATTTGTGGGCGGAACAAAACAGCAAATTGGCTTTGTGATGGGTGCATTTGCGATCGGACTTTTGCTATCGAGGCCGCAATTGGGTAAAATAGCCGACAGCAGAGGGCGAAAACAAGTTTTGCTTCTAGGTGCGTCAGTCGCTGCGATCGCCCCTTTGGGCTACCTGTTAGCTCAATCTATCCCCTTACTGTTACTTATTCGCGTTTTTCACGGCATTAGTATCGCCGCTTTTACCACAGCTTACAGCGCTTTGGTAACAGATTTATCGCCGCCAGGAAAGCGGGGCGAATTAATTGGTTACATGAGCTTGGTGAATCCTATTGGTTTAGCAGTTGGGCCAGCTATTGGCGGATTTGTGCAAGCTTGGGTTGGTTATACTCCTTTGTTTGCGATGTCGGCGGCGTTCGCTGCAATGGCTGTATTTTTTACCTGCAAAATTGCCGAACCTAATTTTGCAGATTTAACACTCTCGGACTCGCTATCTGAGGACAAAAATAGCCAAAAATACTGGGAAATGCTCTGGAATCCGAGAGTGCGGATTCCGGCTTTAGTGTTATTGGTGGTTGGTTTAGTATTTGGAACTTTGAGCACTTTTATGCCTTTGTTTCTCCAAGAAACCAAGGCTAATTTGAATCCTGGATTATTTTATTCAACGGCGGCTATCGCCAGTTTCGGTATACGGTTGCTCACGGGACGGGCTTCGGACAAATACGGCCGCGGCTTGTTTATTTCTGGCGGCTTAATCTGTTATGCCGTATCTATGTTATTGTTGTATTTTGCTAACAACAGCAGTGCTTTTTTAATAGCAGCTTTGGTTGAAGGTTGCGCGGGCGGTACGGTTTTGCCGATGATGGTAACGCTGATGTCGGACAGGTGCGAACCTTATGAAAGGGGCCGCTTGTTTTCGCTTTGTATTGGCGGATTTGATTTGGGAATTGCGATTGCAGGGCCGACTTTAGGCTTTGTTGCTGAACAAGTTGGCTACAGAAATATGTTTGGTTTTGCGGCTGGACTCGCTGGCTTGGCTTTGCTGGTTTTTATTACTCTGTCGAGCAAGGGGTTGTCTCATTCGATGAAATTTGCGATCGGTCGAGGCAAAGATATTTATGCTTTGAATCAGTAAACGTACCAAATTAAAAAAGTTATGAATCTTGAATGTTGAGTTGAATTAATTTCTTAATTCACAACTCAAAACTCAAAATTCATAACTTTTAGTAGTGGGCTTGGAGGGATTCGAACCCCCGACCTCATGGTTCGTAGCCATGCACTCTATCCAACTAAGCTACAAGCCCCTGTTGAGTTGAGATTTAATCTAAAATTGATTAAGTTCTTTTCTCACAGAATCTAACAGTAACACCATTACCAAAATAATGCAAGACCTTTCCCAAACTTTTTCTAAATTGCCCGATGTGGCACAGCTAACTCACCTCGACAACAGCGGGGAAGCCCAAATGGTGGACGTTTCAGCGAAGGTGCCGACTGTGCGACAAGCTGTAGCTGCTGGCAGGGTGCGGATGTTGCCGGAGACTTTTGCAGCGATTGAAGCGGGGAATGCGCCGAAAGGTGATGTGTTGGGTACTGCAAGGCTGGCTGGAATTATGGCGGCGAAACAGACTGCACATTTGATTCCTCTGTGTCACCCTCTGCCGCTGAGTAGCGTGGAGGTGCAGGTGATGCCGGATGCTGGGTTGCCGGGGTATCAAATTCGGGCGACGGTGAAAATTAAGGCGGAAACAGGGGTGGAAATGGAGGCGCTGACGGCGGTTTCGGTGGCGGCGCTGACTTTGTACGATATGGCTAAAGGATTGGAAAAGTCGATCGCCATTGAGTCAATTCGACTGGTGAGTAAAAGTGGCGGCAAGTCTGGAGACTATGAAAATGTAGAGGCATAAGTTTCCTGCCGAAAGAGGGATGCAGCATTAAAAAAGCTGCACTTATGATTAAAATAGGCACTGAACTACTAAAATCAAGTGAAAAACTATGCCTCCTCGTTGGCCCCGCAAACCCGATCGCAATGATCCCGAGTACCGCCGCTTAGATGACCGGATGAATTTTGCTATCCACGTCGGTCTTTTTTCTGCTACCAATTCAGGTTTGTGGTTTGTTCACAATTTGCAAAAGGCTGATTGGCCTTGGGCAATTTCGGTAACGGGTGGATGGGCTCTCGTAGTTTTGGCCCACGCGATTTACCATTTTGCGATCGCCGATTATTCGCCACTCACCAAAGATTCTGGCTGAAGGCAGTTGGCGGCGATTTGTTAAGTCTTTTGATTGATAACAAATAACTTTCGGCTTTTTGATATGGCTAATACTACACAGGCGATCGAATCCTTAGCAGCCGAAATCGGCGAAAATGTCTACATTGACATTGCCAAGTGGCATTTGTATCTCAATGACGCCCACCTGCATACCGTTGTTGCCCAACAACTTTATTCAATGCTGGAAGATGGCAATTTAGATGCTGACCAAGTTGAACGAGTTTTGCAAGGAATTCCAGTCAAGTTGGGCGGCGGCAAGCGGGAAGTGCCACTGGCAGATTTAATTCCGATGCAGTGTCAAGTTCAATTGATGGATGTTCTTGAGGAATTTCAGCGCAAAATGTAAAGTAAAGGGCGGGTTTTGTACGCAGATTGTGGGCGTTGTGTCTGGTAGTTCGCCCTTAACCCGCCCCGACAATTTTATTTGCGAAAACGCCCCCGAATGCGATCGACAAACATATCAACTTCCGGCAACTTCATCTGACTGACAAACACGGCAAAAACTCCTAACCCTACAAAACTTGCCACACTCAACTGCACTAATTGAATTACCAAACCTTCAGTACCCAAAACTCTTTGACAGGCTTGCAGAGTAGCCAAGGTAACGAATGCAGTTAGAGAACTGCCAGAAGTTAACCCCAGAAAAGTCAAACTCCACTGCCCCCAAGGCAGGCCACCCAGCTTTTTATCTAATAAGTACAAAAGCATAACCATCGAAAGAAGATTCACTCCCACCGTCGCCAAAACTAATCCGGGTGCGCCAAAAGCTCCTACTAACAAATAATCTAGTAGTCCGTTCAAAAAGATATTGATAATACTGACACGAAAAGGGGTTTCTCCGTCTCCCAAAGCGTAAAATACCCGTACCACAACGTCGCGTCCCAAATACACAAACATTCCAATACTGTAAGCCATCAATATCGGCGTGACAAACTCCGACGCTGACCGATCAAAAGCATAGCGTTCGTAAACCACGCGGACGATTGGCCCAGCCAGCGTTACCATTAAAGCGCTCAGCGGCAGCATCGTAATCCCGGTCAAAACTAAAGATTGACGAATTTTATCTTTTAATTCCGGCCAGTCTTTGGGTTCGGTGAGGCGAGAAAATATCGGCAAAAATGGCACTAAAATTACATTAGAAATGATGCCTAAAGGAGTCATAACTAACAAGCCACTGTAACCCAGCGCAGAGGCAGCTTGAGGGATGTAGGATGCAAAAAATAGGTCAGTATAGACGTTAATTTGCAGCATTCCCGATGATAAGGTAGCAGGAACCATCACCTTAATTACTTCTTGCACTCCGGGGCGTTTAAAATTAAACCGCAAGCGCAATGTTCCCAGGCCCGCACGCCACTGCGCCACCAGTTGCACCAACCACTGCAAAACTGCGCCCGCTAAAGTTCCCCAAGCTAACACTAAGCCACCAATTAGTGCGTATTCTGGTTGAATAATTTTGTCTCCGAGTTGCAGTGCGAGAAACCCCAAACCGCCGACAAGTGCAACGCTGGAAAATAAAGGGCTAATCGAAGGCAACCAATACATATCGGCCGCGTTGAGAGTGCCGAAACCAATGCCGATCAAGCCTGAAAGTAATGCCATCGGCGCCATAATCCGAAATTGCTGGACGGCAATTGCTTTGATTTCTAAACCTTCTGCTGTTCTATTTAATCCCGGTGCTACCAAATCGATCAGCGGATCGGCAAAAATAATTAAAGCGACTGTTACCAACAGCAATATGCCCCCGACTAAGGTGGTGATAGTCTCGACTAAAGGTGCTGCTTCTTTTTTATCTCGGCGGGCTAAAACACTGACTATGGCGCTGTGAAAGGGCCCGTTAATGCCTCCGAGCAAAATAAATAAGAAACCGGGGATGACGTAGGCGTAGTTGTAGGCATCGACGGCGACACCGACTCCAAAGGCTGCGGCGATCGCAATTTGGCGCACCATGCCGAAGACTTTGCTAATTAGAGTGGCGAGTGCGACAATGCCGGCAATCCCTGCGAGGGAACGAGAGGGCTTCTGTAATTGGGACACAAATGGTTACAAACGCTAATGCTAAAAGGATTCACTTATTTTAATCGCGAATCGGGAGAATCATATCACGAACTCATAAAACTTCTAGGGGGAATTGCGCTTATACCGATTTTATCGATATTACTGACTTGCGGAAATTCAATAATCGATCGGGACTATTCGCCCTAACTACAAACCGCCGTTTCGTGGTATGATGCGTCAATCTACAATCTACAAATGATGAAACAAATGAGTTGATAAAAGAAGATAAATAACCTAGAGTTAATAACAGATGACTGATTGTGTTAGGTTCCAGACTTATTTAAAAAGTTCGGAGTCCGGTATTGGGTTATAGGGGGAGCATTTCAATGAAAGCAGCCCAGCTAGAAATTGGAGTTGGGAGGCAGGAAGAAAGAGGAAGAAGCAAGGAGCCAGAAGAAGTGCTTTTACAAATATGAGATGCTCCCCGTTAGAGGTTCTATCTAAAATCTAAAATCTAAAATCTAAAATCTAATGAGTGGCTTAATTTACAAATATCCTCCTCTTTTACCCGGAATTCTCATCAAACGTTACAAGCGATTTTTTGCCGAAATAGAACTAGATTCGGGAGAAATAATCACCGCGCACTGTCCGAATACTGGCCCGATGACTGGTGTTTACATTCCGGGCAATCCAGTGCTAGTATCTGCCAGCGACAATCCTAAACGCAAGTTAGCTTATACTTGGGAATTAATTAAAGTTTGCGACACTGTGCCAACTTGGGTGGGAGTTAATACTGGGCTGCCAAATCGAGTAGTTAAATTAGCTTTGGAGTTAAAATTGTTTCCCCAGTTGGGCAATTACAGTTTAATTCAACCGGAGGTTGTTTATGGTACTGATAAAAAAAGTAGAGTGGATTTTTGGCTGACTGGTGAGGAAAAACCGATTTTTCTGGAAGTGAAAAATACAACTTGGGTAAAAGAGGAGTTGGCTCTATTTCCCGATACAGTGACGGAGAGAGGACAGAAACATTTGAGAGAATTGATAGAAGTGGTACGGCAGGGTTCGAGGGCTGTAATGCTGTATTTTATTAATCGCGGAGATTGTACAGATTTTGCTCCTGGGGATAGTGCCGATCGCCTTTACGGAGAATGGTTCAGACAGGCTATGAGTGAAGGTGTCGAAGTTTTGCCTTGTCGGTTTGACGTGACGCCGGAAGGGATTCGCTATTTGGGGTTAGCAAAACTGGATCTACTAACCCTAAATGATTAGTTTAAATTGCCTGCATTTCTCGATCGACCTCGACACCAGCGACACCCGGTACGCTTCTTAGTCCTTCTAGCTTCGATTGAGAAACTTCTCCAGTAATGATGCCAGTAACAGCTAGCACCTGTTCCACTTTCATTCCCGCCGATTGTAACGCAGTCACAACAGATTGAATTACCGATAAGTTTTGGTCATCAACAGTTACTATGATGCGCTCTACTTGTTCATCAGACATATTCAGCCTCCTTTGGGCTAAATCCATTGAGCTATTGTCCCTACTGTATAGTTCAATTCAGTGAATTATGTTTGTAGAAGGAGGTTTCTGAACACAGATAACCTCCTTCTACCGATAGGAAGTGCTCCCTAATTTCGATCGCTGTCGTGATTACGGAGCTTGTAGCAACCCACTTCCGACACGAGCATTTGGTAATGGTAGTGCCATAGCACGGGAAGTTAGCAATTGCCAAAGTTGAGAACCTCGTTTACCAGTCCATTGGGCATACAGAGCAGCGAGCCCAGCTACGTGAGGGGTAGCCATGCTGGTGCCATTGAAAGCATCATAACGCCCTTGATTCACAGGCACTGATGAGTATACTTCCACTCCTGGAGCGGCAATATTAACTTTAGCCCCTAGAGATCCGCCAGAGGTAGCCGAGAACGTAGCCACTTGGAGGCATTGATCGACGGCTGCAACAGCCATAATCGACGGGCTATTCGCTGGTTGTCCGACTTTTCCGGTTGGCCCGTTGTTGCCCGCGGCTGCCACGATGAGACACCCATTTTCGAGTGCCCGACGGCCCACAGTTTCGTAGGCAGTAGACGGTGTTGGAGTCTCGTTTCCTAAGGACATCGAGATCACTTGACACCCGTTGACGATCGCCCATTCCATCGCAGCGAGAATCCAGGCACTAGCGCCGCTACCAGCATTGCTCAACACTTTACCGACATAAATGGTCGATTCGTAAGCGATCCCGTACCGCCGGCCGTTCAGATCCTTGAACCCGCACGCTGTCCCAATGCAGTGGGTACCGTGACCGTTCTCATCTTGTACGTCCTCCCCAGGCACGAAGGACTTCGATACGATCGATCGGCCTACGAAGTCGGGATGTAATAGATCCATCCCCGTATCCAGCACCGCAACTTTCATTCCTTTACCAGTCAAGACAGAGTTCATGACCTTCGTTGCCTTCAGACCCCAAGTAGATTCGATATCATCAGCAAAACATCCTTGTTTGTTGATTCCTTCTACCTCTGTAGTAGTGGCTTTCTCGTACAGGTTATTCACCGCATCGCGATAGCCGCGCAAATAGTCTAGGGACAATCCATCGCCAATGGCGTAGAAAGTGCGCTCGGGTTCGATCGCCAGGATGGCGGAATCCTCTCCCGCTGATGTCATAATGCTGCTGAAAGCCCCTTCCTCTAGGGAGACGACAGCCACGCCGAGAGTTGGGAACACCGCTCCTCCTGCTGCTGAAATTTGGCCCAAGTCTAAAGCAGATTCCGGGAAATCGGCAGCATTTGCCAGTCCTCTGATACCAGCTTGGTCGCTCAAGAGGTCTAACCCTTCTCTCACCGCATCATCGCGGAAAGTAACAATGTAACGCCCTGTTGTTTCATCGCCCCGGGCAGTTCCTGGGATGGGAAAACTAGGTTGTTCAGACATAAAATACCTCTTATTGAGTGTTGGACGGTTTGACTGTGATGAGCAATCTCTCACAGCTTTCCTGACATTGATTCCTATTCAGGTTTAATTGCCGAAATTAAGCTGTCTTGCTCCTGATGAAACCCCGTATTTTTTTGTTAAGTCAATTAGCTTTGGATAATGGGTTTAGTTGCAAAAGAGAGTTATTTAATCCCAAGGCTGTTTCATTTTCCAAATCTAAGCTTGCAAAAGCAACTGACAAAACTGACTTAATCTGATTGCGGCGAAATTCTCATTTGTAGGACTTACGCTGCATTCCTTCAATTTTGACACTATGTGTACTTGTATGGTGCGCCGCAGAGCACCCTAAAAGTACAGTCTTTGCATAAGTCGTATAATAACAGTCGCTAGCTGTTAGTTACCAGTCGCATAATCGAGTGACTTGCATAATTTTTATTTTTGTGTTAATCGAAGTAGAGGCTCTTGTAGAGATTAGTGGCGGAAAATAAAGTGATAGTTAATCGATTTTAGATTTTAGATTGAAGAAAGCGACCCCAAGGATTTATCCGGGGGCTTGTACCGTGGTTGTTTTCAGCCCGGACAAAATTTTACTATTAAATCCGCAAAATATAAATTTCTACATTGGAGGCGAGCGCGCTTATTGGAAAAATGCGATCGCTTTCAACACCTAGCCCTGTAAAAAAACCCTCACCTAGGCGTTTCTTAATCTTGAATACAAACAATCCTAATCCTGCAACAGCAAGGGCAGCAATATTGCTGGGTTCCGGCACTGCTTCGGCAATACTGAGAGAATTGATGCCCAAAGCCTGAGCTCCCTCAGAACTGCTATAGACGAGTCGCGAAATGTTGGCAGTATCGCTGCGAACTCCGAGAAACTGTGCTGAATTATCTAGTGCTAATGAGGATGTTCCTGGTGTTGAAAAACTGCCTAACAAATTATTATTACTGTCAAATGCCGAGATCGATGCAGTGAATAAAAATGTATCATCTACCGCTATTTGCGTCCCGGCGGCCGCTACGGGGCGATCGAAGGTAATCGTTAGCGGGCCTGGGTTTCCCAGCGCTGGCGGCGGGCCTGGCCTTAAACCTGTAAACAAAATGAAATCGCCGCTGGCAAAGTTGGTGGGAATGCCTGGTGAAGGCAAGGTTTGAAAAAGTAAAGGAGGCGTCACTCCTGGAGTTGTAGCCGGGGGAATATTGACATTAATTCCGATTCCTTGTTCCGAGGTGACTGAGAAGGAGTTGGGCAATACTTTAAACGGCGGCTGGATTGGCCCTAAAATCGACCAATCAACGCGATCTGTACCTCCCAAGGCCGCGCGATCGCTCAAGAATGTAAGATTAACAGCTTCAACCGGCGGTGCTCATAGGATTAGCAGAGGGTCGATCGCAGTTCCCGCAGCGGATATTTTCAGCGATCGGGTTTTTGGGGCGATCGCTGCGAATTCCGAAGTGCGATCGCTTTGTAATAGCTGCACTTTGAAAGGTTGAACTTTTTCGCCACTCCTAGTAATTTCTCCCTTCGACTTTTCGATAAAATATTACAAAATTTTGCTCATGCCCCAACTGAATGTTTAAATTAAGTTACCGTCCAATATACTTTACATTTTGATAATTCACTCTAATTATTTAACAACACATAACATTACGCATAATTTCGTAAGGTGGGGATTTGCCGCCCTACAATTGATGTTCAATGCAATTGAAAATTGCTATAAAGCTGGACAGTTTCCTAAAGTTGGAAGTACATCCCAGACATTTTCCTGCCTCAGTATCTTGGGTAACAGGGAATGTTTCGCTTACAATACACTTGTAGCATCTAATAAAAAAGAGCGATCGCACTATGGGAATGACTCTGACCGAAAAAATATTAGCCAAAGCATCAGGCCGCACTAAAGTCGAGCCCGGAGAAAATATCTGGGTAGAAACAGATGTATTAATGACCCACGATGTCTGCGGGCCCGGCACCATCGGCGTTTTCAAACGCGAATTCGGTGAGAATGCTAAAGTCTGGAACCCAGACAAAATCGTCCTCATTCCCGACCACTACATTTTCACCAACGACGAACGCGCTAACCGCAACGTCGATATTCTCCGCGATTTTGCCAAAGAACAAGGGATAAAATACTTTTACGACATCACGGATCGATCGGACTTCAAAGCAAATCCCGACTACAAAGGAGTTTGCCACATCGCGCTAGCACAAGAAGGCCACACCCGGCCCGGCGAAGTGCTCTTCGGCACCGATTCCCACACCTGCAATGCCGGCGCTTTCGGACAATTTGCCACCGGTATCGGCAATACAGACGCGGCTTTTATCATGGGAACCGGCAAACTGTTAATCAAAGTTCCCGCAACTATGCGCTTTGTGTTCAACGGTGAACTGCCGGATTATTTGTTAGCAAAAGATCTGATTTTGCAGATTATTGGTGATATTAGCGTGGCCGGTGCTAACTACCGGACAATGGAATTTGCGGGCGATACAGTTGAGCGTTTGACGATGGAAGAACGGATGACGCTGTGCAATATGGTGATTGAAGCTGGCGGTAAAAACGGCACGGTTGCGCCCGACAAAACTACGTTTGATTACGTTACTTCTCGGACTGACAAACCCTTCGATTCATTTTACAGCGATGGGGATGCTAAATTTTATAGCGATCGCACCTACGATGTCAGCAAATTAGAACCAGTCGTCGCCAAACCGCACTCTCCCGACAACCGCGACTTAGCCCGCAACTGCCGCGATGTCAAGATCGATCGAGTTTACATCGGTTCCTGCACCGGCGGCAAAACCTCCGACTTTCTGAATGCCGCCCGCATTTTGAAAGGAAATCAAGTCAAAGTTCCGACTTATTTAGTACCAGCAACTCAGAAAGTTTACGAAGATTTGTTTGTCACAAAATACGAAGGTCAAACGCTTTCGGAAATCTTCTTAGCTGCAGGCTGCATCGAACCCGCAGCGCCTTCTTGCGCCGCTTGTTTGGGTGGCCCGAAAGACACTTTTGGGCGGATGAACGAACCAGAAATTTGTGTATCTACAACTAACCGCAATTTCCCCGGCCGCATGGGGAATAAAGAAGCGCAAGTTTATCTGGCTTCGCCTTATACGGCGGCGGCTTCTGCCTTGACTGGGTATGTCACCGATCCGCGCGAATTCCTGTGTTAGAAAGTAGGTGATGTAAGGTGCTCTGCGGCGCACCCGGAGGCCCCTGGAAGGTGCGCCGCAGATTACCCTACGAGATGAATGTAAGGTGTTCTTCGGCGCACCCGCAAAAATGAGTGTAAAATGACCTATAAAAAAGTAGGATGACGATATTAATGCCAAACTATCGCCGATTTTAGCTTCCTGGTGTAAGTTTATTCCTAACGCTTGTTACCTACAATCGTACACCGCTATTTTCCGAGTCAGAAAATGTCTGGCGACTCCGCAATGCTGTAGGGGCGATTAAATCAGAATAACCTTTTGAAATTATTGGGCCGTTGTAATGCCAGACTACATTCATTTTTTGTGAAAATTACCTCCTAATCATACTCCCTATCCCAAGCATATTGGAGAGATAAAAGTTATATTTACACAATCTTTGCGAGGTCAAGGAACTTGGGTTCAAAATATGTCATTTTCTGGTTTCCAGAGTCTAGAAAGTGATGTTTGATATCGGCGCTTTTGGGGATATCCTATTTGCCAACAAGATGATTGTGAACGGCATTTAAACGATATTCACTACAATCATGTTAAGTACAATTTAATTTATTGTCCGCATTTGTGGTATTATTTTAGCTTTAGCTTCTGGTTAAAAAAGATGTTTATTCAGTTGGTTGGTGCTGCTGTCGTTCTGGCAGAAATCCAAAAATACCAAATTTTGATGCCATTTCCTATAGACTAAGAGAATACATTCACAGGGCTTACGTAAAAATTGGTTTGACAGGCTACTTATAGCGGTAAGGTGCGCCGCAGAGCGCAACCCTATCATTGTGTAAGGTGTGCACTGCTTGAATTGACAGGAGATTTGCTTTGAAGACACTATTTTTGGCTTGGCAAAGCCCGCGCAGCGGTTCTTGGTTTCCGATTGGTCGATTGACATTTAACGGTAAAGAATATCAGTTCAATTATACAAATGGTGTTCTAGAAGCTAAACTTAAGTGCGGGTTTCAGCCCTTGCCATCTTTCCCAAATTTCAATAATGTTTACACTTCAGAGAAAGTGTTTTCATTGTTTTCTAATCGAGTGATGTCGCGATCGCGCCCTGACTACCCTGAATTTGTACAGTGGTTGAATATCTCTGAACACGAACATGACCCAATTGCTTTATTGGCGCGCAGCGGAGGCAAACGGGCAACTGATAAATTTGAGGTGTTCCCTTGTCCCGAACCAGATGAAAATGGACGTTACTGTATCCATTTTTTTGCGGATGGACTGCGATACCTATCAAAGTCGGCAATTGAACGGATTAATCGGCTTCAAGTGGGCGAATTTTTGTACTTAGCCCACGAATTTCAAAATCCGGGCGTTTCCCGTCTCCTTCTGTGTACTAAAGATCACTGGATTGTCGGCTATTGTCAGCGCTATCTTGTGGAGGATATTTTTGAAATTATGTCGCAGCACCCAGAAGTGGTTCGCGTAGAAGTCGATCGCCTCAATCAACCCCCAGCGCCGCTACAGTTTCGCTTGCTGTGCAAGATTACCGTCGATTGGCGAGACTTTCGCCCCTTCTCCAGTGCGATGTACCAGTCGGTTAGCAGTGATATTTTAGCTGCAAGTGCGATCGGATAATCAGCCACAATAAGTAAAATTATCATCACAAAGTTAGGGAAGAACCCAAGTTAATTATTGTGAATTCCTTTGACGCACTCGGGAATAAAATTGCTCTAGAATTAGAAAGAGACTGGGTTTGTTGAATTGTTTATAATTGTATGATTCATCGAACCACTTACGAAACCCGGTTTCTCGATCGCACAACTCGATAAAATTGCAAGTATTCGGTAAATAAACGTGATGATTACAATCGTGATGGGAGTCTCAGGTTCTGGCAAAACTACTGTTGGCAAGTTGCTGGCGCAATCTCTCAACTGGGATTTCCGCGATGCGGACGATTTTCACCCATCAGCTAATATCGAGAAAATGAGTCGCGGCCTTCCTTTAGAAGATGCGGATCGCCTTCCTTGGCTATTACAATTGCAAGCGGCAATAGACAGGTGGCTGTTAGAAAATCAAAATGTGGTTTTGGCTTGTTCTGCTTTAAAAGCATCTTACCGCGAAATGCTCTGCCGCGACCAACAGGGGGTGAAAATTGTTTATCTCAAATGTTCTTTTCAGATATTGGCAGCCCGGTTAACAAGTCGCGAAAATCACTACATGAAAGCAGACTTGTTGTTAAGTCAGTTAGACACTCTCGAAGAACCAGAAGATGCAATTATCATAGATGCTTCGCAACCGCTAGAGGTAATCTTGCGCCAAATTAGAAATCATCTGAAGTGCGGTTAATGGCTCACAATAAAACCTCTCATACCAAATCTGGCTTAAATACCTGTTTATTTTTTAGTCCCTGTCAGCTAGGACGAGAGTTTGTATAGTAGGGATTCCAAACGCCGAGTCTTATCGACGCTTTTTAACGGAGGTTTAGTATAAGAATTATTTTTTTTCAGCTCCCGGGTTTCTGAAACAAATTTAGTTCCCTCTCCGTTTCCGGGGGAGAGGTGTGGCGTGCTAATGTTTGTACAAATACAAGAAAGCTTCTACTTCAGCAGCGGTTGGTTGAGCTTTAATTGCCCCGGGTTTCATCGCTGTCATCGAACCTACCGCATTCGCATAAGTTACAACTTTTTTTGTTATTTCTGGATCGGCTAAACTCTTAATTCCCACCTTGCACAATTGGCTGACAAAACCAGCCAAAAATGCGTCGCCGGCACCATTTGTATCCTCAACATCTACTTTAAATGCGGGGATTTTTCCTTCATTTTCCGACATACAATAGGCGCAACCTTTCTCGCCCGCAGTCACCAAAACGCCTTCTACGGAATCGAGGCGGTAGGTAATAGCTCCAGCGTCGCTAGTGTCAAACAACCATTCGGCTTCTTCCTCAGATAACTTGACAAAATCAACTTTTTTTAATAGTTTTCTAATGTGCGCTTTTGCTTCGTCTGGATTGGACCAAAACACCGGACGCCAATTGATGTCAAGTATAATTTTAACGTCGTACTGTTCTGCTAGTTCGATCGCTCGGGCGATCGCCTCTCGACTCTCAGGATAAGCTAATTCTAAAGTGCCTAGCACTAAAAAATCCGCATTTTCAAACAGCACCTGGGGTAGTTGTGCCGCGAGGAGGTGGGTGTCGGCAAAATCCGCAGTATCGAATTCGCCAAAACCGGCAAAAGATCGATCGCCCGCTTCATTCCGCAAGACATAAACTTGCCGCGTCGGCCCACTCGGATGGCGCTGCACTCCAGCGATATCAACCCCTACTTCTTGCAATACCTCCACTAGGGAATCCCCCAATTCATCCTCACCTACAGCACCGATAAATCCCGCCGCCGTCCCCAATTTAACCAAAGCACAGGCAACATTAGCAGGAGCACCACCGGGATATGCCGTCCAAGATTCTACCTCTTCGAGAGATACTCCTGGTTGATCTGCTAAACAATCAAATAAAACTTCACCCAGACACAGAACGCGAGGATAAGTCATAGAAATTTGAGATTTGAGATTTGAGATTTTAGACCAGCAGTAGACAGGTCAATAATGATTTTTAACCCATCCCAGAAAAATTGCAAGATATTTTTTTATGGCTGCTCCTATAATATCAGACTTATTGATACTGGCAGTTACTCGCTCAACGCACTGCAGTGCGGGCGTATGAGTTGTTTTACGTGAAAACATCTGCGGGTTTGACCCGGATGTCAGATGGGGGTAGGTAAAGGCAGCATCCGCCACCAGGCGCACAAGCAGTGCAAGTGGCTGTACGTCTTGCTGTGTCAGCGCGGGGTTGACACTCCTGGCGATTCTGCAAGCGAGTTGGTGCTTCGGGCCCGAAAGAGTAGCACAGCAAATTTAATTTTCTCTTCATACTCGATCCCTCATCCTTTAGAATTGTAGATAGGTAAATATGCAGACATAGGAAAAGTTTATGAGTGGGATTGTCTCTGGGACCCCTGTCACCCTGTCGGACAGAGAATTGCAAGTGGTAGAGTTAGTAGCGGCCGGATTGACTAATGAGAAAATCGCCGAAAAGTTAGAGATTAGCAAGCGTACTGTTGACAACCACATTAGCAATATCTTGAACAAGACGCGCGCTGACAATCGAGTTACGCTTGTACGCTGGGCGTTGCAGTGGGGAAAGGTATGTTTGGACAATATTAACTGCTGCCCTTTACCGCGGCCGATCGATAAAGAAGTATCTTAAGTAGGGGATCAGGTTGGGTACAGGCAAAGAAATGATGCAAACGGCACAAGAAAAACAACTCCGCTATCAAATTCAAAGCCCTGGATTGCCGCTGGCGGTGTATCGCGAAGTGGCGGTCCATTTGCGTCAAGTTGAAGGGGTGCAAACCGGTTTAATTCCGCAGCAGTCGCAGCGGTTTGATTACGGCGACAGCCAAATTGGGGGTTTGTGGATACAGTATCCTGAAGGGTTCGATTTGGCAGGTCGCCAGCGGGTCGATCGCATTTTGGCTTATTATGGCGATCGTTACGGAGCGTGGGAATTATTAAGTCATTAGTTATTGGGAATTGTTAACTGTTGAATGTTGACTGTTAACTAATAACTAAGAACTAATGACTAATTACTAATGACAACTGCCAACTGACAACTGACTAACAAAATGAGTGCAATTAAAACTTTACCGGGAACGCGGGATATTTTGCCCGCTGAAATTCAATATTGGCAAAATATAGAAGAAGTCGCTAGAACCATTTTAAAAAAAGCGGCTTATCGAGAAATTCGGACGCCTATTTTTGAACAGACATCTTTATTTGAACGCGGCATCGGCGAAGCTACCGATGTTGTGGGCAAAGAAATGTACACTTTTAAGGATAAGGGCGATCGCTCGACTACTTTGCGTCCAGAAGGCACCGCCGGAGTAGTCCGAGCTTTTATTCAAAATAGTTTGTACGCAGCAGGAGACGTGCAGCGTCTGTGGTATGCTGGGCCGATGTTTCGCTACGAACGCGCGCAAGAAGGAAGACAGCGGCAGTTCAATCAAATTGGCGTGGAAGTCTTGGGGAGTGCGAATCCTCGTGCGGATGTCGAAGTAATTGCGATCGCCTGCGACATCCTGCAAACCCTCGGTTTAAAAAATTTGCGCCTCGATATTAATTCTGTCGGAAATAAGGAAGACCGACAAAATTACCGACAAGCTTTGATCGATTATTTTACACCGCACAAAGACGAATTAGACGCGGATTCTCAAGATCGCTTGACTCGCAATCCGCTGCGGATATTGGACAGCAAAAATCAGCGTACTCAAGAAATTGTAGCTGGTGCGCCTAGCATTTTAGAATATTTGGGAGAGGAATCGCGCTCGCACTTCGAGCAAGTGCAGCTTATGCTCACAAATTTAGGAATTAGCTATCAGTTAAATCCCAGATTAGTGCGCGGTTTAGATTACTATACCTACACCGCATTTGAAATTATATCCGACGATTTGGGAGCGCAAGCAACAGTTTGCGGAGGCGGTCGCTACGACGGTTTAGTCAAGGAATTGGGCGGCCCAGATACGGCGGCAGTCGGTTGGGCAATGGGTATAGAACGGTTGATTATCCTGCTGCAAAAGTTGCAACCTTTGCCCGTGCCGAAGTTGGATTTTTATTTGGTATCCAGGGGCGAGAAAGCTGAACAGCAATCGGTATTGTTAGCTCAAAAATTGCGAAGTGCGGGGTTTAGTGTAGAGATAGATTTGAGTGCTAGTGCTTTCGGGAAACAGTTTAAAAGAGCTGACAGAAGCGGTGCAGTTGGGTGTTTAGTTTTGGGAGATGCGGAAGCTGAAAACGAGACGGTACAATTGAAGTGGTTGGCGAGTGGTGAACAAAGTGCGATCGCGCAATCGGAACTACTAGCAATGACAAACGAGCTACAGCAGAAAATTAACAACCCTTAAAACTCTCGGTTCCTCGTTACCAGGCTCTGCCCGGTAACGCATATCCAGAGGCTCTGCCTCGTCATTAAGCCATTAACATTAATCCCAAAAACCAAGAGATATAACTTAAGCATTAAAACATTTAACCTCTGATAAACTATGTCTGTAGCAGCTAAAAACCTAGAAACAAAACTCACAATCACCTGGCCGCTACTACCAGAAGATTTTCAACTACCAGACGACCCCGTGGAAGACGAAAGCCAACCATTATTAGCAGCAGCTTTGCGCCAGCCGCTAACAGGATTTCCTGAATTAATGCAGGATGCCTTAATTGTTTCCAACTTTGCCTTGTGTGCCGGAATTAGTTTCCCAGGTTCAACCAGCGACGAACAGCGTATTATCTGCAAAGCGCCCGATTGGATGTACGTGAAACCCGTCAATCCAAAAAATATTTCTCAAGTACGCCGTAGTTACACGCCACACACAGAAGGAACCATCCCCCAAATTGTGATGGAATTTCTTTCAGAAACCTATGGAGAAGAATACTCCGTTGAATTTACCTCGCGGGTGGGAAAGTGGTATTTTTACGAGCAAGTAATCAAAGTTCCCAGATACGTCATATTTCGAGCAAAAACAGCTCATTTAGAAGTTTACGCTTTAGAATCATATCACTACAACTTGCAAAAACCTGATGAAAACGGACGTTATTGGATACCGGGATTAGACTTATTTTTAGGAGTTTGGGAAGGAACTCACGAAGGGAGAACAGGCTGTTGGTTGAGATGGTGGGATGCAGAAGGCGAGTTGTTGCTGTGGTCGGAAGAACGAGCCGATCGCGAACGACTGCGCGCTGAAAAATTGGCCGAAAAACTGCGTCAAGCTGGAATCGAGTTAGATGATGAAGAGTGAAATATCAATTGATGAGTCGAGTTCGATCGGGTTTTGGTATGATGACACTCTTGTGGTGCGGGCATCCAGCCCGCCCTTGGCTAACTTTACACTCCTATGTTAATCGAACGTCTCCAGCCGATCGCCTGGACAAAAAAACCGCGACTCATATCCTTATTTTCTGGTTGCGGCGGCATGGATTTGCCATTCCACCAAGCCGGATTTGAGGTAGTTTGGGCGATCGACTCCAATCAATACGCCTGCAAAACATTCAGGAGAAACATCGCCGATGTCATCATCAACGACAGTATAGAAAATATAGACATTGCACAAGTTCCCGAAGCGGAAATATGTATAGGAGGGTTCCCCTGTCAAGATTTCTCCCTAATTTGGAAACGTCCGGGACTTGAAGGAACCAGAGGCAATTTATATACATACTTTCTCGATTTTGTCAATAAAAAAAAGCCCAAAGCTTTTGTAGCAGAAAATGTCAAAGGCTTATTAAGTGCAAATAATTATCAAGCAATAAAACAAATAATTTCTGACTTTGAAAGTATCGCTCCAGGCTACTTAGTTAAACCTAAACTTTACAACTTTGCTGATTACGGAGTTCCCCAATTTCGCCAAAGAGTGTTATTAGTTGGCATTCGGATGGATACAGGATTTAACTTTGTGCATCCTCAGCCAGAATACGGTCAAGATCGCAAAAATCCTTATCGAACTGCGGGCGAAGCACTCAAAAATGTGGAAGCAGTTCTTGACAATAACAAACATCATAAAATTCAAGCCCGCACCGTTGAAATTTTAAATCGAATTAAACCGGGAGGCAATTTCTCTGATATTCCCAAGGATAGTCCATACTATGTCAAAGGCATGATCAGTCACGTTTATCGGCGAATTCATCCAGATAAACCATCCTCGACAATCATTGCTGGTGGAGGTGGCGGAACTTGGGGTTATCATTATTTAGAACCGCGTTCTTTGACAAATCGTGAAAGAGCAAGATTGCAAACATTTCCAGATGATTTTGTTTTTGAAGGTTCTACTACTGAAGTGCGGCGGCAGATTGGCAATGCAGTGCCGCCGCAGGGAATCGCTGCTGTTGTGGAGTCTTTGATTCCGTTATTTAAGGGGGATTATCCCCAAGTTAATTTATATGAAATGAGTAAAAACTTGCAGGGGATGTCTATTCAAGAACGATTAAAATGGGCTGAATACGAGGGATTCGAGCAGAGTTTGCAGTTAATTTGAAATGGGGCGGTAGATAGGAAGCTTAAGATTAGCTTTTTATTGGTTTATGCTTAAATAAAATACATCAGGATGGAAAGTCAATGATCAAGTTTGATCTAGGTCACTACACCGATTTTAAATTGACCAGCAACTCAACTATTCCCGAGCAATTACAGCAAACACTTCAGACGGTTTGGGACAGAAAATATGACGATTTATACGAACGAGGTGGAAAGTGCAATGTAGAAGAAGCTTTTGTAGAAGTAATGACAGCCTTTGGAATGCCTAATGATGAAATATCCCATCAGCGATACGTCTATATGGCTTATGGAATAGCATTAGCAGCTAAACCGACCATTAAACATTACTTTCCTGAAGAACACAAAGCTGATATCGTTGAAGCAATTGTATCTTGTTGGCTTAAGGATGGCTGTGAAATCCCAGAAACTTGGGCTGATACCTTGTTTCCTAATATCAACAAAATTGGAAAATATCAAGCTAGTAACGAAGCTTATAATATCTTCTACGGCTTGCTGCAAACACTCAACACCAAAACAGCCTATAAGGCAATTTTGGATATTTTGTATGATGCCATTACCGGGGATGCAATTTCTGGTTTTGCTGCGGCTCAACGAGATATGTTTAATTGGTGGTTGATCGAGGTGGTTCCTGCTGCTTATTGTTTAAAGCTACCATCTACTTTATATTCGGGAAAATGGGAATTTCCGCCGCTGAGTCAGTGCGCTTAAGTGATGACAAAAGTAATTGGAAAAGAGTGCGTGTTGCTGATTTTAGTTAACTTAAGGCACCGTGAAACCTTTGAGCGATCCCACTTTTTCCTCCTCCCTCAACCCCTTACACTGCACCAAAACCCCAAAACCCCCCAAACCCATCGGATCGATCAACTGATGCAAAGCCTCCCGTCGGCGCAAAAACGTGGCCAAATCCAATACTTCCGCATCATTTGTAGACAGAGAAGCAATACGATCGCCCAAACCCAACGCCATCAAAAACAAAGCCTGCTGAGTAAACCCTACCACATCTAAACCGCACAATTCACCCTGCCTTTCCAGCGCCGTAAAATCAACATGAGCCGTTAAATCCTGCCGCCCCACATTAATATAAGGATTGCTGTGATATCGGTGGCGATAATAACACTGTAGTGTCCCCTCGCTGCGCCTCGGATTATAATAGCGGTGCGCCGGATAACCGTAATCAATAGTTAACAAATATCCCCGCTGCAACTTTTGAGCAACTGTACTCATCCAGTCCAAAGCCGCCAAATTCACCTCACTGCGATAACCATTCCCATAAACGCTCGCCGACAAATCGAGTCCCACCAAATCAAAATATTCAGCAATTTTAGGCGTGGAAACTTCGCCAACTACCTCAACAAATTTTATTTCTTCTAGCTCATTTTTGGGGGTTTCTGCGGCAACGTAAATCTCCCTAACTTGCCCTTCTTCCAGAATAAATTGATGCACTGGAAAAGCATCCACTAACTCGTTAGAAAAGAAACACCCGACAATTGAATTATTAATTATCTCATCCCACTTGCACCACTTAACGCACTTGATATCACTTAAGCTTTGGCGTTGTTCCGCTTGAAGTCTTGGCGAAATTTCAACAATTATGTATGTTAAATTTTTAAATAAGTCGGGATGTTGCCGTTGCAGATATTCCAGCACATTAGCTGCAAAAGTTCCCCGCCCAGCGCCCATTTCTACGATCGCGAAATTGAAAGGGCGATCGAGAAATTCCCACATTTCCACAAACTGCTCTGCCAAAACCTCCGCAAAATCAGCACCCCAATGAGGCGACGTGATAAAGTCGCCTTGTTTGCCGATCGACGGGCGATCGCTATTATAATATCCGTGCTGCGGATGATATAATGCCAAATCCATATATTCAGCAAAAGTAATACGCTGCTGGGGACTGGCGGCAATTCTTTCGCAGATTAAAGCGCAGAGTTCCCAGTTGCTGTCATTGATATCTGATTGCTGAACTTTCATAATTTATCCAATCAAAGTTGATGTTATTTCATTTGTGAAGGAGAGATTTTTTTTTATTAACCGCAGAGGGCGCAGAGGGCACAGAGGAAGAGAGAAGAGAGAAACAAGGTACATTTTAGCGACGTTAACACCCAAATTAATCGATATCTATCCGCGTTTATCTGCTGTTAAAAAAAAATCAACCCGGTTCCAGAAAAAAACCGGGTTAAATTCTCAGATAAAAACCGACAAAATCTACCTATCAACCGAGCCCATAATAATGTCGATACTACCCAAAATTGCCACCAAATCGGCAATCTTCACACCGCGCACAATGTGAGGCAAAATCTGCAAATTATTAAAATCCGCAGTCCGAATCTTCCAGCGCCAGGGAAACACAGTATCATCCCCGATAATATAAATCCCCAACTCACCCTTGCCGCTTTCAACGCGGACATAATGTTCGCCCTTGGGAATCTTAAAAGTCGGCGCAACTTTTTTGCCAATAAACTGATAGTCAAAACCATTCCATTCAGATTTTGGCCCGCTTTCTAAGCGCTTGGCTTCCAAATTCTCGTAAGATCCACCGGGGAGTCCTTTCAAGGCTTGATAGATAATCTTAACCGACTCGCGCATCTCCCGAATCCGCACCACATACCGGGCCAAACAATCGCCAGCAGCTTCGGTACAAACTTCCCAGTCGAAGTCATCGTAACATTCGTAATGGTCAACTTTCCGCAAATCCCACTTAACGCCGGAAGCGCGCAACATGGGGCCGGAAAGTCCCCAGTTAATCGCTTCTTCGCGAGAAATAGTACCCAGGCCTTCAATCCGGCGGCGGAAGATTGGGTTGTTGGTAATTAAACGTTCGTACTCGTCAATTTTGGGAACGAAATAATCGCAGTAATCTTGGCACTTATCTACCCAACCGTAGGGCAAATCTGCGGCAACTCCGCCGATGCGGAAATAGTTATTGTTCACCATGCGATAACCTGTGGCTGCTTCCCACAAGTCTAAAATCATCTCGCGATCGCGCATAGTATAGAAAAAAGGAGTTTGCGCCCCCACGTCCGCCAAAAACGGCCCCAACCACAACAAATGGTTAGCAATCCGGTTCAACTCCAGCATGATTACGCGAATGTAACTCGCCCGTCTGGGGACAGCAATATTCGCCAACTTTTCCGGTGCATTGACTGTCACCGCTTCGTTAAACATCCCCTCGGCATAGTCCCAGCGGCTCACGTAGGGCACGTACATCACGTTGGTGCGATTTTCGGCAATTTTTTCCATCCCCCGGTGCAGATAGCCCAAAACTGGCTCGCAGTCCACCACATCTTCCCCGTCCAGGGTGACAATTAACCGGAGTACCCCGTGCATGGAAGGGTGGTGCGGCCCCATGTTGAGCACCATCGGTTCGGTTCTAGTCTCAATTCTTGACATAATTAAATGAATTAATGATTACTGACTATTGTTGATTTTTGTTTGGCTGTTATAGATTATGAAGGATATCGAGCTCTGTGAGAAGGATACCCCTGGATCGGATGTCAGTATTGACACCTATCACGTTCCTGTTTTGGGTCAAGAATTAATTGCGGGTTTGGCTGTGCGTCCTGGCGGCCGCTATTTGGACGCGACGCTTGGGGGCGGCGGACACACGAGTTTGATTTTAGCGGCGGCGCCAGATGTTACAGTGGTGGCGATCGACCGCGATGAACAAGCCATCCGTTTTTGCCAAGCCAGATTTGCAAACTCGCCCGTTGAGTTTTGGCACGGCAACTTTGCTGAATATCAGTCCTCAGAAGCCGAATTTGATGGTATCATAGCAGACTTGGGCGTCAGCTCTGCTCAGTTCGATACACCGGAACGAGGATTTAGTTTTCGCCACCCAGCTCAACTAGATATGCGTATGAACCAGCAGCAATCTTTGACGGCAGAAGAGATTATCAACCACTGGGAAGAAGTTAAACTAGCAGATATTATTTACAAGTACGGCGAGGAGCGGCTGTCGCGGCGCATCGCGAGGCGGATTGTGCAAGGGCGTCCTTTTCAAACTACAACAGAACTTGCAGGGGCGATCGCCTCCAGCTTCCCCCCCAAGCAGCGCAACGGCAGAATCCATCCGGCCACCCGCACCTTCCAAGCTTTAAGGATAGCTGTCAACTCCGAACTCGCTTCTTTAGAAACTTTCCTCCACCAAGCGCCAGGGTGGTTAAAACCAGGTGGGAGAATCGGAATCATTACATTTCACAGTCTGGAAGACCGACCAGTCAAGCACCAACTCAGAGGAACACCCAATTTGCAGGTACTGACAAAAAAGCCGATCGGGCCACAATCCGAAGAAGTAGCTAGAAATCCCCGCTCTCGTTCTGCTAAGCTCAGACTGGCAGAAAGATTAACTTGATTCGGCAGTCGTAGTAATATGCTTGCTGCAAAAAGTTCAGAGATTAGGGAGACTTGAATGCAGCAATCAAGTGCGATTCGGCAAAGATGTAGGGAATAGCGCCAACAACCCACCACTAACCCTCCGGGTACAGTGCGGTCTGAAATACAGCCGGTGTTGACCAGACTTAGGTAGCCATACCTGCGTTAGTAGTAAGTGTTAAAATTCACACCGAGGACAGTGCCCAGCTAGTTAAGAACTCTGCAATCAGAGCATTAATTAGCCGTTTTGAATGCTGGTGTGTTTAGAAAAGTACCGACTGCTAACAAGGTCATTGCTCGTATCACAGCGTGAAAGCTGACTCGGGAATTTTCCCTATTGAAGCGGCCTACCGAGGCGGGTTACAGTATCGAAAGCCTCTCATCTGTTGTGCGAACAGATGGTGCGAAAGGAATGCTCACCTTGAGGTAAAACGGGTTTCTTTAACTCAACTTGACGTAACTGATATGTTGCATATATCCAGCCCCCCTTTTCCTCCCGCCACCTTGCTGATTACAGCTATGGTGGGGGTTTTCAAGGGGGAAGAAAGATGAGTCGGGGAGATGGAAGCAAGCTGAAACTGATGGTAGTCGATGACGAACCCGACAACTTGGATTTATTGTACCGGACGTTTCGACGCGACTTTCAGGTTTACAAAGCAGATAGCGCGCTCAGCGCCCTGGAAGTTCTAGACGAACAGGGCGAGATGGCGGTGATTATATCTGACCAGCGGATGCCAGAAATGAATGGCACCGAGTTTTTGGGGAAAACAGTCGAGCGATTTCCCGATACGATTCGGATTCTGCTAACGGGATACACCGATGTTGAAGATTTGGTTGAGGCCATCAACTCAGGTCAAGTTTTCAAATACATCACCAAACCGTGGAATCCAGAAGAACTCAAATTGGTGATCAATCAAGCCTCAGAAACTTACAAATACTACAAGCAGCGCAGCGTTGCATTGCGCCGCGCTTTACGCAAGGAATCTCTTTTCAATGAGGTAATGAGCGTCATTCGCGGGTCGCTAGATTACTCTAGTATGGTACAAACTATTGTTCAAACCGTAGGTCAAACTTTTGAGGCCAACTATTGTATGCTGCGGCCGGTAGAGAGCGATCGACTATTGCCGAGTACCTTCCCCTACCAAGCCCACACCGACGATGCCAGTACCTTTTCTTTTGATGAAAATTTGCTGGTTCAAGCTGTAGCCACCCGCCAAACTCAAGTGAACTCAAACAGTGGGGGGCATGGTAACTCGGTTGAGATTGCCGTGCCCCTGACTTACCAGCAAGAATTGCTGGCGGTACTGGCTTTGTGCCAGATTGGCGGCACTAACCCTTGGTCGGCAGAAGATATAGAGTTAATAGAAGGTGTAGCAGCTCAAGCTGCTCTCGCCCTGTCTCAAGCTAAGCTCTACCAGCGCACTCTGGATTTAGCCAAGCAGATGCAAAACGAGTTGGAAGTGGCTCGCCAAATCCAAACAAACTTGTTGCGCCAAAGTTGGCCGGATTTTGAAACTGTCAGGGTGCAAGCTTGCTGCTATCCCGCGCGGGAAGTTGGCGGCGACTTTTTTGAAGTCTACGTCCACTCCCAAGGCGATATTTGGATAGCGGTGGGAGATGTTTCGGGTAAGGGAGTTCCGGCTGCTCTATTTATGGCGAGCGCGATTTCGGTGATGCGGCGGGAACTTTCCCAAGAAGTTTCTCCCGAACCCGAGCGTGTTATGCACAATATGAATAGCAGTATGTCTGACGACCTGATCGGGAACAACCATTTTATTACAATGGTTGTAGCTCGTTACACTCCGTCAACGGGACACCTCGCGTTTGCTAATGCCGGTCACATTTATCCGATCGTTTGGTCTCACTCGGAGGTGAAAGCTCAAGCCGCTAGCGGTAAAACGCCAGCCGAGCCGAATTTCCTGAAAGCTCGTGGCATTCCTTTGGGGATACTACCAGTTTGGAGAGGCAAAGCAGGTACGATCGAATTAAAGTCAGGAGATGTATTTCTGCTGACGAGTGACGGAATTACTGAAGCGAGCGTGACCACTGAAGCGGTCGCAGGGGGTGTACCAACCCGTTCTATGCTACAACAAGAAGGGCTTTGGCAACTCTTGATTCAGGAACCTGGTTCTTTCAACTTGGACAATTTGTTGGCTCACATCCGAGCCGACAATCCCGTTCAGGAAGACGACCAAACCATACTCTCTCTGGAGGTTCTTTGAATCTGTCAGCTACTCCCGGCGCATAGTCGGGGGTGAGAGCCGAAAAAACTTAAGCCCTGCTGGTTGACGGCCCACAGAGTAGTCCTGCAAAGGACGGCGTTATCGTCAACAGTAAAAAACCTAGCCGGCGATGGCGCAGCTAGTTTCCTGAATCGCTTTCCTGGGGGATTAAACACCTGTAAAAGGTTAACGTAGAAGGCATTCGTGAGAAAAAACCAACGCTTAAAAGCCAAGGATTGAAACACAGATTTTTTATACCTCGCTGCTTGCAGTCTCGGTATAATTATCAATTGTTAATGGGCTTTAGGCCCATAACTAAAGTTTTCAAATATACTCTTAACCTCTGCCTTCTACCGAATCATGAATGCCTGATTTTTAAACAGAAAAGGCTGTTATCCCCCGAATAGCGACAAGTATTGAGGCCGAATCCATTCGGCGCGTCGTGTTTCATACCTGGTGTGAAGACACAGGGTTTTCAAACTTACGGGATTTTTTTATGAATACTGAGCTTCATGTGCCAAGCGACTTGCGATTTTTAACAATTGTTGAAAATTGGTTGCTGAGCAGTTTGGAAGTAGAGCTAGGAGAGCACGTCGATTGGCCACGTCAGTCGAATCGTTTGCGCTTGGTGTTAGCAGAAGCCTATTCTAACGTGATCCGCCATGCTCACAAAGATCAACCCAATTTGCCCGTGTTAATTCGTTTGAATTTAAAAAATAGGGATATTGGTTTAGAAATTTGGGATTACGGTAAAGGTTACGAAATGGATACTTACAATCCCCCGAGGCCGGAAGCTAAACAGGAAAGCGGCTACGGCTGGCTGATTATGAGCAGACTTATGGATCGGGTGGACTACACTTTGCAAATAGACGGTCGCAACTGTCTAAAGTTGGAAGCCAGTTTGCCGGAAAAATCTTAATTAGTGCTTAGTCATTAGTCATGAGTGATTAGTGATTGGCCATGCACTTTTTGACTCGCTTTGGCTGTCTGTCGCACGCTGCGGTGACAGCCACTTTGTCGTTCCGTATCGTCGGCCCAACGCCAGACTGTAAGATTGTAGGAATACAGTCCCGATCGCACAAATACCGAAGAAACGGGATTTTTATACCGTGAGTGGCACTTCACCAAAGATTTGCATAAAAACCCGGTTTCTGCCTCATTCTTGCCAGAAAAAGCCGATTAACCTGTCGATCGCACGATTTTAGCTATTACGTGCGATCGACAGGTCAAACCAAAATAGGCAATTTAAATGTGAAACACCTTATCAAACATCTTATTTCTTATGTGACCGCAGATTTAGCAACTCTTGGGGAGAAGCTAACAGTTTGACGGTGACAGAAAGGAGTTTTTGGTCAGAATTGAGCAAGAACAGCCATCCGACATTAACACCAAATGCGGGAGTTTGCACCCGGCCGCTGACCTGAACTTCTACCTGGCCATCTTCTAAAATTTGGCTGACACCTTGCTGGGGTTCTAGCTGCATTCCTCGTGCTTCTTTTTTGAGATAAGTGGCGATCGAGATGTTGCCAATAATTGGCTCTTCAAACGGCGCGTGCAGAACCCCATCCTCGGCAAATAAATTAGCCGTCGCTTCAAAATCGCCCGCGTTTAAAGTTTCAAAATATTGCAGTATCCCTGGCATTGTGATGCCTGGAATCTTTATAGAGCTAGTTAAAATAGGTCGAGTTGTTGCGGTCATAAAACAAGTGATTTCAAATGAATGAGTATACTGTAATCATTCTCTTTGTCGCAGCAAATCCCTCAAAAGATATAAGTAGGGGTAGGAAAATAATTCTCCGAAAAAAGGAGGAACCGGGAACCGGAGAGCGTCGAGCGCAGCTTTCAAAGCGATCGACCAAAATCAATACTACTGTCAAAAAATACCAGTGTAGCCAAGCTGCAAACCCTGATACCATCAGTCATTTTCCATCCTTCAATTCTTGAAGATAAAATTTAAAATCTAAAATCTAAAATCTAAAATGATAGAAACCCAGACACCTAATGGCATCTGGGTTTCTGGGCAAGCCTGTTTAACAGAGCCAACAAGAAGATTCTATTGGCGGATCAAATTGAGCAATTCCTTAGGAGATGCCAACAAGTCGATCGCCACAAAGAAAATTTGACCTTGGGGATCTAACAAAAACCGCCACGCGATGTTCATTCCCACATTCGCGCCGAACCAGGGAGTTTCGACTTTGCCGGTGACTTTCACTTGGCGGTAGCCATCTTCTGCGGGTTCCGATACGCCTTGCTGGGGCATCATTTTCAGTCCGATGCACTCTTCCCGCATATAGTTGAGGATAGCTTCGCGACCGACGATCGGCTTTTGGAAAGGTGGTTGCAGGGCACCTTCTTCGGCAAATAAACCGATGGCTGGGGTGAAGTCGAAGGCGTTCATGTAGTCGATGTAGTTGAGGACAGTCTGCTCGCTGATACCCTCAATTTTGGTTTTCACCCGCTCTTCTGGAGCGGTGGGAGTGCTGCGGGGGGCTGAGCGTTTGCCGTACTCTTGGCTAAAAGCAGGGTCATAGCCCATGTTAACTACGGTGTTGCGAAGTACGGTAATTTGCTGACTGGGATCTAGTTTCTTGATGGTTTCTAGAACTGTGGTGGCTTCGGGAGACATTTGATAGCCAGCGGGGATCGGAGCGACAAGGCCCTGTTTCATCAACTGTCCCAACTCGTACCAGAAACCGAGTTTGGTGTTGACGCGCAAGGAAGTGTAAATCCGGCCGATCGTTGTGTCGGCGTTGCTGGCTAGGTCAAACATGGTTTTGCTTTGAGCAGCCGGCGACATTAGCTTGATTTCGCTCAGTATGCCTTCAACAAGCGCCATGCTGGCTACTCCGGGAGCTGCTGGGGTGATGGAAATACCCATTTCGGTGTAGGCATACCAGAGCAAGGCTAGTTGGTCTTCAACGCTGAGTTTGTAAAATGCTTCGGTGGTAGCCGGAACAGCGCTAGCAATCTCCATGTTGGAGAAAATAGATTGAGCTGATTGAATACTAACTGCCATGTGTATGCTGTGGGATTTGTGGTTGTAGCGAGCTACTGGAGTTAGGAAACGTCAAGCTCCCTTGATTAAATTATGTAACGTTTTGTTAAAAATTGCAAATATAAATTACATATAGCTGACTTATAAAATTATGATGAATGGTTTGGTAAATTGCGATCGCCGTCACTAGATTGTGCGCGGAATTAGTTTATTTAGGAAACCGATCGTTAAAAATTGCTTTATGTATCATATAAAATCAAAATAGTCAATACAAAAGGTAAATATTTACCTGATATCAAATGAAAGCGCCAAGTAGCAGCATTTTGGTGAAGCAAAAAGCCCTTGAGTTGGGATTTCACAAAGTCGGGATAGCCTCAAAAGACGCGGATTTCGATCTAGAAAAACAACGATTGCAGGCTTGGCTGGACAAGGGTTATCAGGCGGATATGGCATGGATGGCCAACCCAAAGCGGCAGGATATTCAATTGGTGATGCCAGAGGTGCAGTCCTTAATATGTGTCGCCATCAACTACTACACGCCTCACCAACGCCCCCCGAATCCCCCTTTGGAGGGGAGGGTCGAGCCAGGGGTCGAATATGCCAAAATCTCTCGCTACGGCTGGGGAAGGGATTATCACAAAATCCTGCACAAAAAACTGAAGGTTTTGGCAAATTGGGTGCGATCGCAAGGCGAGGGAATTGAAGCGCGGTATTATGCTGATACCGGGCCGATTCAAGATAAAATGTGGGCGCAGCGTGCAGGGATTGGCTGGATTGCCAAAAATGGTAATGTAATTTCGCGCGAATACGGTTCTTGGGTGTTTTTGGGAGAAATCTTGACTAATTTGGAGTTAGCGCCCGATGAACCCCATACGGAACATTGCGGTACTTGCACTCGCTGCATTGAGGCGTGTCCGACGGGGGCAATTACTGAGCCTTTTGTGGTGAATGCCGATCGATGTATAGCCTATCACACGATCGAGAATCGAGCCGAAAAATTGCCCGACGAAATTGCATCTAATTTACAAGGTTGGGTAGCAGGCTGCGACATTTGTCAGGATGTTTGTCCTTGGAATCAGCGATTTGCTAAACCAACTGATGTTGAAGAGTTTGAGCCTTATCCTGAAAATATAGCGCCGACACTTGCAGAATTAGCGGACATTTCCGACGAGGAATGGAACCGCAGATTTACCGCTTCGGCGCTGCGGCGCATTAAACCCGAAATGCTGCGGCGAAATGCCAAAGCCAATCAAATTAACCCTTAAAAGTTGAGATGTTCGTCAGGGTGCTTAGGGGGCACCTTACCCTATAGATAATACCCCTAGGGTATTTACGGAGCGCCAATAGTCAATATATTATGCAGTAAGTCATTCCCCATCTAAAATCTAAAATCTAAAATCTAAAACGGAGCGCCAATAGTCAATACATTATACAGTAAGTCCTTCCCATCTAAAATCTAAAATCTAAAATCTAAAATCTAAAATCTAAAATTTTATGCTCCCCCGTTCCTTATTTGCTATTGTCCAATGACCAAAGTAATTATTTTTGATTTTGACGGTACTTTAGCAGATACAATCGATATTCTTCTGAGCATCACTAACCGTTTGTCAGTAGAATTAGGTTTTAAATCGGCGACCAAAGAGCAAATCGCTCAACTGAGCAATTTAACTTCTTGGCAACTCCTTCAGTATTCGGGCATTTCTATCTTCAAATTCCCGCTGTTGATTAGAATGTTGAAAGCAGAGTTACGCAGTGAAATTCCCAATATTAAATTATTTCCGGGAATTAAAGAAGTTTTACTCGCTCTAACAAAACTGGGCTTTCAACTGGGCATTATCACATCTAATTCCCGTGAAAATGTCTTGGCCTCGCTGGAAACAAATGGTTTGCAAGACACTTTCACCTTTATTTACTCTGGTTCAACTTTTGGCAAACATAAAGTTATTAATAGCTGGCTAAAAACAGAACATATAAATCCTCAACAAGTCGTTTATGTGGGAGATGAGATTAGAGATATTGAAGCGGCTCGAAAAACAGGAATTAAGGTAATTGCTGTAGCTTGGGGTTTTAATTCTCAGGAGGCTTTGGCTGCACACAATCCCGATTTTTTGATTAAACGCCCCCAGGAATTGATAGAGATTATGAATAATTTGTGGGAAGTGTAAACTGAAATTGCAAAAAGTAAGACTCGTCGGTTGAAATCTCTTCTACCCAAACTCTCGTTCCAACAGAGAGGGACTAAAGAATAAAAGGGGTATAAAAGCCTGATTTGTTATCAGCCACAGTCCCTAGTATCATCTCTGCGAGTAAATTATGTTACTCTCCTTCGCCCCGTTTCAGTGCTGCTAAAACTGCTTGCTGGCTAACTGCTTGGTAGATTTTGCTAAAATGCTGCTTGAGTGCGTCAGAGGCGGGCGAGGATTTGCTAGCGGTTCCTTTTCCGTCGGTTGCGAGGGGAATTGGGCCTAAGATATCTAATACTGTCTCGCTGCTGGGCGGCGGTACAATAACTACTAAAGATGATTCTAGCTGCTGATTGTATTCCCAAAAGCGATCGACCTTTGGCAATTTAGAATTCGCTGTGGGGGAATTTTCGCCGGAGTTGAGTTGGGAATTTTCCTCTCCTTGCGTACCTCGTCTTTGACGAAGTGCTGTCAAGATTTGCTCTTTGGTTCTCCCCCGCAGTTGAAAGAGTACGAAGGGGTCTTCGCTGAAGCGATCGCCCAATAAGTAGTATACTGCACTGATGTGTTTGCAAGGGTTTTTGGGGTCAGGACAGCTACAGCGCGATCGAATATCAGATAAGCTTAACGGAAATAGCGTTTTGCCTGCTGCTGCAAATACATCTTCAATATTGTGCGGCATTTCTCCTGCTAAGAGTTTAGCTGAAAAAACTGCTCTTTGCGACATATTTTCAATCACATAATCCCAATCTTCATCAGTCAATGTATCCAGTCCTAAAGAAACTTGATAGGGTTTTGGATCGGTTCCTTGAACTATGGCAATTACTTCTTGATTGGGAAATTTAATGCTAAGAACTTTACCTTCGCGCGCGTACTGCCAGCCACGTTCTAAGCGCTTTTTGAAGCGGTAGGTATTGATTAAATCTAACCACTGTTGTGTCCACCATTCTCTGTCAATCATAAGCCGAAGGAAGAAGGAAGAAGGAAGAAGGAAGAAGGAAGAAAGCTTTAGTTATCGTCGCGAGAGAAGGAAGGAGGAAGAAGGAAGAAAGCTTTAGTTATCGTCGCGAGAGAAGGAAGGAGGAAGAAAGCTTTAGTTATCGTCGCGAGAGTCAGAAACCGGGTTTTTTACGAAAAAACAGGACTATAACCTTTAATCCTGGTAGAAAACCCGGTTTCTGTGGTCAGAGTGCGTAATTCCTCTGATGGTTGAGAACTAAAGTCCTCACTCGAAACCGAAGAAAATTAAGCACATTATTCTTCTTCCGTTTCTATGATAGCATTGCGATCGAGGATTAGTAAATTCCGAAGTTGGTCTGTATCTAGCTCGGTGAGCCAGTTTTCGCCGGCGCTGACAACTTGTTCGGCTAGAGCTTTTTTGCTTTCGATCATATCGTGTATTTTCTCCTCTAACGTGCCAGTGCAGACAAATTTATGAACTTGCACGTTGCGAGTTTGACCGATACGAAATACGCGGTCAGTTGCCTGATTTTCTACTGCGGGATTCCACCATCTGTCATAGTGAAAAACGTGGGTGGCTCTGGTTAGGTTCAAACCTGTGCCGCCTGCTTTTAAAGATAAAATCATAATCGGCGGGCCTTGGGGGTCGTGCTGGAAGCGATCGATCATTTCTTCCCGCTGCTGTTGCCGAATTCCTCCGTACAAGAACAAAACTTCTCGCCCTAAATGCTGTTCTAGATGCGGTTTCAGGAGTTTTCCCCATTCGGCAAATTGAGTAAAAATTAAAGCCCGATCGCCCTCAGCGAGCACCTCTTCTAACATTTCCACCAACCGCTGCAATTTGCCCGATTCCTGACTCTTAATCTCCAATTCTTTCGGCTTAGCTTCTGCTTTCACAAGTGCTGGATGGTTGCAAAGCTGCTTGAGTTTTACCAGCAAGGCCAGAATCATTCCTCGGCGCTGAATGCCTTCTGCTGATTCTAATTCCGCTATTGACTCTTCGACTATTTTCTGATATAATACCGCCTGTTGAGCCGCCAGCCCACAAAATACAGTCATCTCCTGTTTTTCGGGCAAATCTTGGATGATTTCTTTGTCAGTTTTCAGGCGGCGGAGGATGAAAGGCCGAACGAGCGATCGCAAAGTCTGCAAAGATTCCCTATCTCCGTATTTCTCGATCGGAATTGCAAATCGGCGCTGAAAGAAATTGCGCGGCCCCAAATAGCCAGGATTCAGAAATTCTAAAATTGACCACAATTCTTGCAGTCTATTTTCCACCGGAGTTCCTGTCAGCGCAATTCTAAAAGATGCCTCGATTTGCCGCACCGCTTGCGACTGCTTCGCCTCGGAATTTTTAATATTTTGCGCTTCATCTAAAACCAATCCTTGCCATTTAATGGCTTGAAATTCCTTCGCATCGCGAAACACCAGGGCATAACTGGTAATTATTAAATCCTTTCGTTTAATTTCAGCCGCAAATGCTTTGCCTTTAGCGCGCTTGTCTCCGTGGTGAACTAACACTTTTAGCGTCGGTCCAAATTTCTTGACTTCGCGCTCCCAATTGCCCAATACCGATGTCGGACAAACCAGTAATGTTGGCGCTTCTAGAGAATCTTGTTCCTGTAAGTGCACGAGGAAAGCAATTAGCTCGATGGTCTTCCCCAATCCCATATCGTCCGCGAGACAAGCACCCAAACCCCAGCGTTCTAAGAATGCTAACCAGCCTGCTCCTAGGGCTTGATAAGGCCGCAATTGTCCTCGGAAAGTAGCCGGAGTTGCGATCGCACTTACCGCTTGATTATCGCTCAAAGTATTCAACAATTCCTGAAGTTGACCCGTAGCCTCAAAATTCACTACAGGCAATTTTTCGATCATCTGAGTATCGCCCGACGCCAAACGCAAAGCATCCTCCAAAGAAAGAGTCATTTGCTCTTTGCGACTGGCAAAAAAAGTTTGAGCCGCTTTCACATCGGGCGCGCGCAACTCCACCCACTCGCCGTTAATTTCCACCAAAGGCGAATTCAACGCAGTCAATCTGTCAAATTCTGCCTTAGAAAGGCGCTGTCCGCCGATCGTCAATTCCCACTTAAAATTTAGCAGACTTTGCAATCCCAACCCACCTTTCGCCGGAGTCACTTTCGGAGTTTCCGCTTGAATGCTCAAGCCCAAACGACTCGCCCAACCATCTGTCTTTGTCAAACTCGGCGGCAAAACTACGCCCAACCCGCTATCAGCAAACCGCCAAGCTACAGACTTAATAAACTCGTAAGCTTGTAGCGGATTTAATTGGCAAGATTGAGGCCGCTGTGCTTGCAAACTCGGTTCAATTAACGGATAAAGTTTCGAGGCTAAACCCAAGCCGCTGAGCAAAGTTTCTTGAGGCAATTCTATTGTCCGCCCCGCATAAGCCAAACGCTCGACAGAGTTGTTCCAAACAGTTGTCGCGTCTACCAAAAATTCGGTTTCATCTGCTGCTTGCAAGCAATAATTTAAATTCCAGTTGGCTTTACCGGGCGCTGGTGGTATGAGTTGAAAGCAAGTGCGAAATTGACTTTGTTGAGATAATTGATTTTGCAGCGGTGCAGTCCAAGCACTCAGCTTGGTTGCCAAGTTTTCCAATGCTGCTGTTTCTACTTGCACAATCCCAGATTCCTGCTGCAAAGCTTGCAGCCAGTCGCGCACAGGAGAAACTGTTTTTATCTCTAAAGTAGAGCTACCAGCCGTTAGCGCAGCCCTCGAAGAGGATCGCACTTGACTATCTACAATACTACTCAAAAAGCCTAACACCAATTCCTCCGCCCCCATCGGCAAATCCACCGCTAAAGGCAATTGACTGGATTCTTCTTCCTTTTCCCCTCTTCCTTCTTTTTTTTCCCCTCTTCCTTCTTCCTTCTTCCCTCTTCCTTCTTCCTTCTTCCCTCTTCCTTCTTCCTTCTTCCTGACATCCCTTACATCCGTTACATCCGTTACAGAATCCGTTGCCGAACTTCCTTCTTCCTTCGATTGATATGTTCTGCAAGCCGTCGGCATTTGCTTGACAAAAGTGGCGAGGCGGAGTGTATCTGTAGAACTATCTAACAACGGTTGCCATTTGGCAATAGCAGAACCGTCCGACTGTTTCTCCAATCCAGGCAAAAATTTGCATCTTGCCAACAAATCCAAACTCCACCTAGCAATATGAGACCAAAAACGCAAATCTGAGCCGACAAAAGAGTCTGGTTCCGTGCTGTTAAGCGGTAGTGATTGCAAGAAAACAAAAGCTGCTTGAGGGTTGAGACAAAAACCCTCGACTTGCCAGGGATAAAGGTAAATTTCCTCGGTTTTTGCCGGTTCCTCAAGTGCTGCGGCTGAGTGCTGCGGCATCAGATTTGCGTTCGATTCTGAGATTTGGGTGGGAAGTGCGATCGCCCGAATTTCCCTTTTAATTGAGGAGTTTGGGGGGGGGATTTCTGCGTTTTGACTTTTGGGCGAGCGCCGAGTTTTTTTGCTTTTTTCCGGTTGATTTTCGGCGGTTTCCGGTAATTGCCAATCCAGTTTTCCCGACTGCTGCAAGGAATTTAGGAAAGTCTTAAATTCAGCTTCGGTCATTGCTAAGGGATGCTGTAGATTTATCCCCGCTGTGGTGTCAATCGCCCCAAATTTTCGCCAAGTTTCTCCCCAAATAAATAAGCAACTTTTCTCATTGTCAAGTAGCCAACTGCCGTGTAAAATTGCCATCTTTTTTACCCTGATATTTTTATTTATTTGCGAGGTTGACTACAGCATTTATCTGGGATTTATGAATATTTTTTTTAACAAACAAAGGATATTTTGAGCCAGACAGGAATTAGGTAGAACCTGTATATGTAGGGTGCGCCCTAACCACCTTACGGCTTATTCCCTGTCCTAGATAACTAAATCCTTCTTCCTTCTTCCTTCAACGTCCCAATTCCCAAATGAAAATTCATAGTACCATCTATGGAAGGCGTTTAGCGGGCGATCGACCGGAGAATCGACCCCAGACTGCAAAAAATAATTTTCCAGTATAAATGCTTACAATCGAGACACAGACAGTGGATCGCGAGGCGATTATCCCTGTCTTTTGGCGTCGGACTCTCAAACATCCTGTGGTAATGTTACGATCCCGACAGAGAAAGAATGTGGTAGATAAGGAAGCAGTGCTACATGGTAGAGATAGACAAGTCAATATCCTTCGATGGACGGGATATTAGACTGAAGATTGGTTTACTAGCGCCTCAAGCAGGCGGTGCAGTTTTGATTCAGTCGGGTGACACGGCGGTTTTAGTGACAGCGACTCGATCGCAGGGGAGAGAAGGAATTGATTTCCTGCCCCTGTTGGTGGATTACGAAGAGAGACTCTACGCTGGCGGTAAAATTCCCGGTGGATTTTTGCGAAGGGAAGGGCGTCCCCCCGAAAAAGTGACTTTGACTGGCCGTTTGATCGATCGACCGCTGCGCCCGCTATTTCCAAGCTGGCTGCGAGATGACATCCAAGTTGTAGCCACAACGGTTTCGATGGACGAACAAGTGCCACCGGACGTTTTGGCAGTGACGGGGGCTTCGGTGGCGATACTGCTGGCGAAAATGCCGTTTTACGGGCCGATGGCGGCAGTGCGAGTCGGTTTGGTAGGGGACGATTTCATCATCAACCCAACTTACAGCGAAATCAAAGAAGGCGAGTTGGATCTCGTGGTAGCTGGTTCTCCTGACGGAGTAATCATGGTAGAAGCCGGCGCCAACCAGTTGCCCGAACAGGATATCATCGAGGCGATCGACTTCGGCTATGAAGCAGCCTGTGACTTGATTCAAGCGCAGCGCGAAATTATGGCGGAATTGGGGATCGATTTGGTGGTAGAGGAACGGCCATCCCTAGACTCGGCCCTGGAAAACTTTATTCGCGATCGCGCCCAAGCCCCAATCCGCACCATTTTGTCTAAATTTGAACCAGACAAAAATCAGCGCAATGCAGCATTGGACGAAGTTAAGGCAAATGAAGTCGAAGCTGCGATCGCCGAACTCCCGGAAGAGGACCCGGTAAAAATAGCGGCCACCGCCAACAGCAAGGCGATCGGCAACGTTTTCAAAGACGTTACCAAAAAAATCATGCGCCAGCAAATCCTCGAAGATGGCATCCGTGTAGACGGTCGCAAGCTAGACGAGGTGCGGCAAGTTTCTTGTCGCGTAGGAGTGCTGCCCTCGCGAGTACACGGCAGTGGGTTGTTTAATCGCGGGTTGACTCAAGTCTTGTCCGCAGCTACCCTGGGAACCCCAGGCGACGCCCAAGACTTAGGAGACGACTTGCACCCGCAGCAAGACAAACGCTACCTGCATCACTACAACTTCCCGCCGTTTTCGGTAGGAGAAACCAAGCCGATGCGATCGCCCGGACGCCGAGAAATCGGTCACGGAGCCCTCGCAGAACGCGCTTTGCTGCCGGTTTTGCCATCCAAAGAAGATTTCCCCTACGTGATTCGCGTAGTTTCAGAAGTCCTTTCTTCCGACGGTTCGACCTCAATGGGTTCAGTTTGCGCCTCAACGCTAGCATTAATGGATGCAGGCGTTCCCCTTTCCCAACCGGTCAGCGGCGCGGCAATGGGCTTAATTAAAGAAGGCGATGAAGTCCGAATTTTGACTGACATTCAGGCAATTGAAGACTTTTTAGGCGACATGGACTTCAAAGTAGCTGGTACCGACACCGGTATTACCGCTTTGCAGATGGACATGAAAATCAAAGGTTTGCCCTTAGATGTGATTGCCAATGCCATCCGTCAAGCCAAACCGGCCAGACTGCAAATTTTAGAAAGAATGCTGGCAACCATCGACACTCCCCGCAAGGAAATGTCGCCGTTTGCACCGCGTTTGCTAACCCTGAAAATCGATCCAGAATTTATCGGTTTGGTAATTGGGCCTGGTGGCAAAACGATCAAAGCCATCACCGAAGAAACCGGTGTCAAAATAGACATCGAAGACGACGGAACCGTGACAATTGCTGGCAACGACAGCGAAAAAGCTCAGCGGGCTTACAACATTGTCCAAGGCATGACGCGCAAGTTGAATGCAGGAGACGTGTATGTCGGCCGCGTAACTCGAATTATTCCGATCGGCGCTTTCGTGGAAATTTTGCCCGGAAAAGAAGGCATGATTCACATTTCCCAGTTAGCGGACTACCGCGTTGGCAAAGTGGAAGACGAGTTAGCTGTAAACGATGAAGTGATTGTCAAAGTGCGAGAAATTGACAATAAAGGTCGAATTAATTTGACCCGCTTGAATATTCATCCCGACGAAGCGGTAGCCGCCCGCGAAGCGTTGAATAAATAGTTTACAGTTGGTAATTGGTAATTACTTGTAGAGTAATTGCTAATTGCTAATTGCTAACTCGTAATTAGTAATTGCTAATTGCTAATTGAGATTAAATCTGATAGTTTCAGATTGATTTGGGAGTAGGTGCGCGACAGCGACAGATCGACAAAAGTGCGATCGGCTGTAGAAGTTAATACAGTCGCGCACTTTACCCTCGGCGGTTGCTATAAATAAACTTTCAAATTATTCATCTCTCTCCCCTCTTCCTCTGCGCCCTCAGCGCCCTCTGCGGTTAAATCACTCAGAAACATAAAAAAAAACCAAATATTCAGAAACCAGGCTTATTGAAAAAGCCTGGTTTCTCCAAGAAGATGAAATCAAATCACAGCAATACAGTCAATCTCTACTAACACATCTTTCGGCAAACGCGAAACCTCCACACAAGCGCGCGCCGGTGCTGTTTCGGCATCAAAATATTTCGCATAAACCGCATTCACAGCGGCAAAATCATTCATATCTTTGAGGAAAACCGTAGTTTTTACGACATCCAACCAAGTAGCGCCGGCTTCTGTGAGAATGGCTTCGAGATTTGCCATGACTTGTTCGGTTTGTTTTGCCACATCGTCGGTGTAGACAATATCGTTTAGTCTAATGTCGATCGCAATTTGACCAGCTACAAACAGCATAGTGCCCGTAGCGGCAATGGCTTGATTGTAAGGGCCCACGGGTGCGGGTGCTTTGTCAGTACGAATAATTTTGCGTGTCATATAGGTCACTTTTTGGGATTCTTGTTGAGAGCTTTGCCGTTTGTAGTCGATTTCTGGTTCTGAGATTTCTGGTTCTGAGGTTTCAGGCTCATAGATTTCTCCATCTGGCATTATCGCACCAGTGAAGTCTGCTTTTTTAATATTCCAACCATAGGTTTGAGCATCAGTCAAGTCTGCTTTCTTAAGGTTGGCTCCCTCCAAACTTGCTAGCATCAAAGTTGCTTGTTTAAGACTAGATTTTTCTAGATTTGCCCCTGCCAGACAGGCTTTTTTCAAATTTGTCCCTGTGAGGTCTGCTGCACTAATATCCGCCTCAGTCAGATTCACGCCTGATAAGTTAAGTGCAGAGAGATTGACACCTCGAAGTTGGGCTTGCTGGAGATTGGCATCTTCGAGACTAGCATTACCTAAGTTCACTTGACTCAATTGTGCTCCTGTCAAATTTGCCCTCGTGAAATTTGAGCCGCTCAGATTTGCTCTCTTTAAATTTACTTCCTTCAAGGAGGCTGTAGTTAACCATACAGAGATTAATTGGGCATCACTCAGGTTTGCATTGTCCAGCTTAGTATTTCTCAAATTGGCACTGGTGAGGTCTGCCCTACTCAAGTCAGCACTGGTGAGGTCTGCAAAACAGAAGTTGGCACTATTACCTATCACCCCGATTAAGTTTGTTCCTACCAGGGATGCTCTACTGAAGTTTGCTCCATAGAGGCTTGCTTTGTTCAGAGTTGCCTCATTCAACTCAGCTCCCGTCAAATTTGCACCGCGTAGGTCTATTCCACTCAAGTCTGCACCTTTGAGATCTATCCCGCTTAACTGTGCTTTTGTAAAGTTCCGTTCGCCTTTAGCGTATTTTTCTAAAAGTTCTTCAGCATCCATAAATAACCCCTCGCCCTTCCGCTACACCCCAATTTCCCAGCCTACCACCAAAACCGAAAGCGCGAGCTAAATCTGCGTCAATCCGCGTCAATCCATTTTCATCTGCGGTTAAGAAATTACCTTTTTTAACCGCAGATATAGCAACCGCCTTGGCGGTTAGGGTGTAAACTGGAAGTAGTCTCTGATGCTGCCCCGATCGCACGACCCATGCCAAAACCCTACAGTTACGACCTACGTCAGAAAGTCATTCAAGCTATCAAACTAGATGGCTTAAAGATTAGTGAAGCGAGTATACTGTTTAATATCAGTTGCAACACAATCGGCTTATGGTTGAAGCGACAAACCGAAACAGGAGACTTTTTAGCATTACCGAATAAGCCAAAAGGTAACGGTCATAAAATTAGTGATTGGGAGAAATTTCGTGAGGCAAGCCAAGACTCATGGGGATAAAACTCAAGTTGAAATGGCCTCACTTTGGGATGGAGAAATTAGCTCACGCACAATCTCGCGGGCTTTGAGAAAAATTGGTTTTACTCGAAAAAAAAGACCTACGGCTACCGTCCGCGGGATGAAGTCAAGCGGCAGGCTTTTGTAACCGAATTGTCCACCATTCCCTCGGCTCAGATTGTCTATGTTGATGAATCTGGCATGGATAATAGAGACCAGTATGATTATGGTTGGAACGAACAGGGGCAACGGTTTCATGCACTGAAATCTGGGCGACGTGAGGGTAGGGTAAATATGATTGCTGCTCTATGTAACCAAAAATTGCTCGCCCCTTTTACCGTCGTTGGAGCGTGTAATAGAACAGTTTTTGAAATTTGGCTAGAAAATTGTTTACTGCCAACACTTGTGACAGGACAGGTGGTGGTGATGGACAATGCCACGTTTCATAAAGGTGGTCGAATTGAGGAATTGATTCAAAGTGTAGGGTGTAGATTGTTGTATTTACCGCCGTACTCCCCTGATTTGAACAGAATTGAACAATGCTGGTCTTGGCTCAAAAGTCGCATCCGCAAACAATTAGAGCGGTTTGACTGTTTACGTGATGCGATCGAAGATGTCCTACGCCTTGCATCCTAACCGTCTTGGCGGTTGCTATACAAGCAGATAAACACAGATTCACGCAGATGAATTAGAGATTATCTGCGTGAATCCGCCTTTATCAATTCTTATCTGCGGTCGGAGAAATTGCCTTTTTTAACCGCAGATAAACGCACATTTACACATTAGACAGCAACCGGAGCACCAACAACCTCACCTTTCAACATCCGAGAAGCAGCATCAAGCAATTGCTCCTCCAAATAAGGCTTAGTGAAATAGCCTTTGGCGCCCAAACTGTAAGCCATTTGGCGGTGTCTGTCAGCACCGCGAGAAGTCAACATCGCGATCGGCAATTCACACAAAACGGCATCCTTCTGCATCCGAGAAAGTAGTTCCAAACCGTCCATTCTCGGCATTTCAATATCGCAGAAAACGATATCGCAAGGCAGACCAGATTTCATCTTTTCCCAAGCTTCCTTACCGTCGCGAGCTTCTTCCACACGATAGCCAGACTTCTCGAAAGTAATCGACAATAGCGATCGCACCGTAATCGAGTCATCCACAATCAGCACAGTCGGCTCAGTCTTCTCGATTTCCGCCTCCTTAGTAGCCTTCTCGCTCTCATCCCAAAGCGTACCGCCAGTGTCCTTACGCAGCCTTCCGGTAGCCAAATCGATCAGTTCCAGAACGTCCGCAATCGCCACGATCCGACCGTCCCCGAGCACCGTGGCCCCAGCAATCCCGATCGGCTTCGGCACCGGCCCCTCCAACGGCTTGATCACAATTTCCTGTTCCGTCGAAACCTGATCCACCTGCACCGCCAAGAAATTGCCGGCCGACCGCAGCACGATCACCGAAATCATGTCATCGTCAGTATTAAACCCGTAAACACTGCCCCGGCCCAAATGGCGGTTGTAAGCCAGCAAATCCCGCAGCGGCCGGAACGGCAAGCTTTGACCCCGCCACTCAATGCAAGGCAAACCGTCGGCCCCGGTCGTCACCTGATCGCGAGGCACATCGATCATATCCTCGACCCCATCCATCGGGAAAGCAATGCGAGCTCGATCGCTAATGCAAGTCAGAGCCTTAGAAATGCTCAACACCAGAGGTAAACGGATGGTAAACACAGTCCCCTTGCCGATCGTTGAATCGATCGACACAGTACCGCGAATCTCCTGCAAGGAAGTCTGCACCACATTCATACCGACTCCCCGGCCGGCATACTCTGTAGCCTGTTCCTGAGTGCTGAAACCCGGCATAAACAGCAAATCGTAAACTTCCGAGCGAGACATCCTCTGAGCCTGAGCCGCCGTCAGCATACCCTGCTTAATCGCCTTCGCCTTCACCCGTTGCGGGTCAATTCCCGCCCCGTCGTCAGAAACCGAAACAACGGTTTGGTTCCCTTGGTGGAAGGCGCGAATGGTAATTCTGCCGACTGCTGGCTTCCCAGCCGCCAGACGCACTTCGGGCGGTTCGATCCCGTGAGTAATCGCATTGTTCACCAAATGAGTCATCGGGTCATATAGCTGATCCACAATCATCTTGTCGATCTGAATATCCTTACCCTCAACCTGCAACTGAGCCTGCTTCCCGCACTTAATCGCAATTTCCCGCACCGCCCGGAACAGCCTGTCCGTCGTCTCCGCAAACGGCTTCATCCGGGCGCGAGTCAAACCTTCTTGCAGTTGAGTAGTAACTTGCCGCAGTTGGCGAGTCACCTGATCGGCCTCATCCACCAAAAACTCAATGTCCGCCGCCGACTCCCGCACCCGCACGATCAGCTCGATAATCTCCTGAGCCAAACTGTGGAAAGGAGTAAACCTGTCCATTTCCTCCGGTCTCCAGGCACTTTCCCGAGTGTGGGCCGAATCCTCAGAGCGCCAGGCCGATCGGTGTCCCTGGCGGTTTGCCAGCAAAGCAATCTCCAAAAGACTCCGCTCGTAGAAATCCTGAGTCCGCTGGCTCACATCGCTCAGCAGCGCTACCTGGTGCAGCAAATTGTCCAAAAACTGCCGCATCCGTTCTTGGTCTTGCTCCAAACTGTTGCGGTTCACCACCAGTTCCCCCATCAAATTGCTGAGGTTATCCAGTTGCTTGATCGGCACCCGCATCGTTTGGTCGCCGAACCCGCCCGCGCGCATATTGCGCCTGGGTCTGTTGATCGCCGACGGCCCCATATTGCCTTCCCCTTGGCGGCCGCTCTCCTTGGGATCTTCCAGCAGTTTTTCCAAATCGCCAAATTCGTCGTCGCTCTCCTCGGCTGCAGCGCGCGAAGCTTTACTGGCAGTTGTCGCCGGTGCAGGAATTTCCGGCATAGTTGCGCTCTCGCTGAGGAGCTCTTCGAGATCCGAGAAAACTTCTGTATTTACCGGACTCTGATTTGTACTCCCAGAAGCTGCTATGACAGCTCCAGCACCCCCTGCAATCAACAGTGCTTCTAAATCGTCAAAATTGCCTTCGTCATCCTCAGCGCCTGATTCGTCCTCGCCAAAAAAGTCTGCCAGCGACCCCTCTTCCAACTCCGAGGAATCGGCCTGGGCCGACTCGTCCTCAGCGTCCCAAAAGCCCGTCGTCAGTTCCGAAGTCACCAGAACCTCAGCATCGATGGAATCCAACAAATCGTCAAAACCCTCCAACTCTTCGTTGTTGAGAGTAGCCCCGGTTTCCATCGCCGAGAGCAAGTCAGCATCGCCCTCAAACATACCATCAAGAGATTCTGTCGGCAGCGCCTCTAAATCCGCACTCGAAAAATCTGTTTCTAGGGCATCAAACAAATCATCTTCGCCCTCAGACTCCCCGGCGCCATCTGTTTCGGCTCGATCGAACAAATCCGCACTCACCTCGTCGGACAAACCATCGGGAAGTTGGGCAGACAATTCCTCAACATCAAGAGCCGCGCCCTCATCTGGCGCCGATCCAGCATCGCCGTCCTGCACCATGCCTTCCCCAAACATATCCTCCAACAAATCGAAAACTGCGCCCTCATCAGATTCGACATTTGAAATTTCCGACTCAGGACGATCGTCGGACAAAGCCCCAAGTTTAACCGCTGCCGAATTTGCCAAGCCTTTGTCGGAAACAGTCGCACCATTGTTCTGGAACAAACTCCCCAAGTCGCCCTCATCAACTCCGACACCGGCACCGAGCAATTGTGAATCCCCATCATTCAGCCAAGCCCCACGGCCTTGGCCCGAAGCTTCTCCGTCATACTCAGTACCCGTAGGTACAGAACCGAACAGCTCAGCCAAATCGGCCGCTTCTCGGGATGTAGTCGCTCCTTGCCCATCCCGCACAGTCTGTTCATCCTCAGAAATCGAACCCGAGGTCATATCCCCAAACAGCGCATCTAAATCCGTATCGTCCAGCTCCAGGTTGAGCGATTGCACAGACTCGTCTTCCAGGCCGAAAGCATCTTCTAGCCAGTTTTCATCCGCAGAGATATCTAAATCAGAATTTGATGTCATGTTAAGAACGTTGCCCATTTCCTCATTTTGTGGGATGCCAGCAGCTCGATCTCGATCGCCCCCGTTCTCCATACCTTCGTCTTCTGAAGAAAGGAAATTAGAAGTAATCCCTAACAGCTCGCTCAAATCCGAGTCCTCGCCAACCTCAGAGAACAACTCGAAATCATCCATTTCAGGGAGACCAAGCGCTTCGGCATCCGCTGAATCATTATTGCCCCCTGCTGCAGGCTCCTTCGATTCTCCGTCTAAAGCCTCCGACTTCAGGGAATACTCCGAAGAAACTGCAGGCACATCCGTTGCCTCAGATAAGCCTAAATCGCCGAACAAGTTATCGAAATCAGTATTGTCTGTAACACCAGCAGAAGTTTGGGCGGCCACTTCGTCCAAAAGCGTACCGAGAGCATCTTCGTCCGCTTGTCCCCTGGCTGGGGCTACCGTCTCCTCTCGCCGCTCCAAACCGCCCTTACCGTTACCCGTTTTAAGCTGTTTGCGAGTTAACCGCTGGCTCGAACCCCCATTTTTCTGACCCGCAGCTACTGCCGACCCCTCTGCCTCCTCTCCAAACAGCAAATCCTCCCCAAACAAACTCGTCAGGTCATCAATCGGAGGCTTTGTGTTCGTTTCGGAACTTTCCGAATCGTATTCGTCAAACAACAAATCAGTAAAATCGCCGGAATTGTCATCGTCTGACCCCAGCATTCCCGCCGCCGATATCCCAGAAGACTGTGCATAGTCGAGGTCTTCTTCTTCTTCCCAAGTGCCGTCGAGATCAGGCGACTCGCCGTCAAACAAGTCAGCTAAAGTGTTGAGTTCTGCCGCGCCCACTTCCGGGCCCGTGCGGGTCGAGCCTCTAAAAGCACCCGTCTCCATATCCGATTCTGCGAAGGCGGAATCGTCGAACTGGGCGGATCGAAGGCCGCTGTCATCGTTGCTGTCGCCGCTGTCGAGTTGGTCGAACAGCTCGTCTATACTCAGCCCAGAAATAGTCGGCAGCAACTTGTTCAATCCATCCGGGGCATCGCCCGAGCCCACCAGATCCCAGGCCTCATCCTCAACAGAAACCCCATTTGTCCCCGATTTACTCGGTTGAGCGAAGGCCAGCAAATCTTCAAAATCCGTTTCTGGAACCAGAACAGCCGGCTGCAGCGCCAGAAGTTTTGCGCTTGGTGCGATCGACGATTCTAGACCAGAAATTACAAGTTCTTGCGCTTGTTTGATGTCTTTGATCACCGTTGGGGCTAAGGTGCGGTAGGTATTTTCTGGGTTGGCGATCGCCTTGGATACAGCTTGGATCAATTCTATCCAGCAAGGCAGTCCAAATTCTTCCCCCGCCCTGAGCAAATTCCGACAAATGTTCTTGAGTTGCCGCCTGCTTTCTGGCCCCTCGGGCTGTTTGAACTCTTGCAGGAGTTCCCGCATCCTCGCCGGCACGTCTGAGTCAAATACTAGCTGCAGCGCGCTGTCTTCTGTTGCTCTGGCATCAGGTGCATAAACTGACCGCGAATCCGGAATACTCCTTGATGAGGCTAACGCCCCGACTGCCATCCCCGCCATAACTGGTTCGGGTACTGACATCGCGTAGGTCTCGTCTGCATGGTGTTCTCCGTGTCCGACGAGTCCCCCCAAGTGCCCGTTGAGCTCTTCAAATACTGGTTCTAATTCTCGAACCATCTGTTCTCCCAATTCTTCTGTCAGTCCAAAAGGCCCCGACAGTTGCTCTAACAGCCCTTGCAATGTGTCAAAAATTCGCAGAAAAAGGGACTCTAGCTGTTGGTCTACTTTAACGCTGCACTCTTTTAAAACTTTAAAACTATCTTCTAGTCGGTGAGCTGTTTGTTGAATGCTGGTCAGCCCCAGCATTGCTGCTCCTCCTTTGACAGAGTGAGCGGCCCTAAATACTTCGTTGACCAGTTCTGGGTCTTCGATCGTGGTTTGCAGATTCAGCAAGCCTTGTTCGATCGTATTGAGGTGGTCTTTTGCCTCCTCAATAAAGTAGCCCATTATCCTCTGTTGTTGCTCCGGCAGCATAGTTTTATTCCTGATTTTAAGCGTTATTGTATTGGGTCTATGTTAGTAGTTCTAGAGAAGCTCTCTGTATATCTCGCCCCTTGCCAAGAGAATAATCTGACTGCGAGATATCGCAAATGTCCTGGCTATTTTTGTTTTCGATATCCCCTCACTTAAAAGATAGCGAATCTCCCGCACTTGTTCGGGTTGGAGTTTGCGGTTAGGGCATATCTAGCCGGGAACGCAAGGAAAGCGGTTTTTTTCGCTCGGCATCGCGGGAGTTATCGGCGGGGGTTCCTTTCCACAAATGGTCGGGATTGATACAATCGCGATCGTAGCAACTGTGACACGCAAAATAATCGGCTTTGACAGGCCTTCCCAGTTTGTGTTCCCGTACAAGTCTGTGACCGTAGAAACTTTTTGTTTTGCCCTTAATTTTAGTACCTTTAATGGCGTAACCCTCACTTCTTTTAGCCCAGGTACAAATCATGCAGCGGTTCGGCTGTATTTGGGTTCGAGTACCGGGAATTATTTCTTGCCCTCGCAGTTGTTTTTGAGGTTTCGGCGCCGATGTACTGCGGACATCTTTAATACGTTCTTTTTTAAACCGATATTGAGAATTTTCCCGCCGAGAAACTTCCCACAAAGGGTTAGGATTAATGCAGGTGCGGACATCGCAAGTATGGCAAACAAAGTATTCGGGTCTGAGTGGCCGCTCTAATGAATCTTCTAATAGTAAACGATGGACAGTAAACCTTTTCCCTTCACCGTTAATGCGAAGTCTTTTTTTGGCATAGCCCCTGCTATTTTTTGCTAGGCTAGAGATATTACAGCTCCTCGGCTGAATCTCGCCAAATATGCCGTAAATTACCTCTACTATGTTATCCTCCATCTGTGCAACTCCTACTTTATTTAGGTGTTGAATTAGCAGCCTCGCAGCGGTTTCAAGACTGCGAGGTTGCTTTTTGTCTGCCATTCTTGCCCGACCAACGTGCTGGTAAATCAGCCAGCAAAACAAGCATTAGACACTTAATTATTGTCTTTCTGCGGTTTCTACTCGGAATCTTTCCACCGATGTCAAAAGGTCACGAGCAACGCCTACCAAGTTTTGCAAAGCACCGGAAACTCGCTGCGCTTCTTGTGACGTTTCCTGAGCTGTCAACTCGACAGCCTGCATGACAGAAGCTACCGCGCGAGCTGTTTCGTTTTGCTCTACAGTGTCGGCAGTAATCGATCGCACTAGCACGTCAATTCGGTTAGTGACTTGAATGATATCTTCAAGCGATCTCTTCGCCTGTTCTGCCAATCTTGTCCCCTCAATAACCTGCTGCGTCCCTTCTTCCATCGCCGTCATTACCGCGCCGGTTTCGCTTTGAATTTGCATCACGATCTGTTCGATTTCTTTCAAAGACTTAGCCGATCGGTCTGCCAATTGTCGCACTTCGTCTGCCACGATCGCGAAACCCCTGCCCGCTTCCCCAGCTCTCGCCGCCTCAATACTGGCGTTGAGGGCCAACAAATTCGTCCGGGAGGCGATCGTCGCAATTAAAGCCACAATCTTAGAAATTTCTTGAGAAGCTTCCGCCAAACGCTTGACTTTTCTCGTGGTTTCTGCTACTGTTTCTCGAATTTCCAAAATCCCGGCCACCGTCCGCTCCACAGCTTCGCCTCCTTTCAGAGCCGTTGCCGCCGCGCCCCGTGCCACTTCTTCCGCCTCTCTAGCGCTCTCTGCGACCCGCTGAATCGCGTCGGTGAGGACTTGCACGGAATTCAGCGTTGCCGCCAGTTCCTCAGCTTGCCGCAGCGCGTCGGAAGACAAATCGCCCGCAAACTTAGCACTATCCGTCGCGCCTTTGCTGACCTCCCGAGCCGCCTGCTTCACCTGATGGACAATTTCGCGCAGATTTTGAATTGTCAAGTTAAACGAGTCAGCAACAGCACCCAAAACGTCTGCGGTCACTTCCGCAGTCACCGTCAAGTCACCCCGGGCCGCTCCTTCCACGTCGTCTAGCAAGCGAATCACTTGGCGCTGCAAGTCTTCTTTTGCCTGTTCCTGCTCGTCAGACTTGCGCCTGGTATCGCTAATCGTGGTTTGGATAACCTTAGCCATGTGGTTGAATTTAGCAGCCATTTTACCAAATTCATCTTCCGAGTAAACCGTAGCGCGAGCATCCAAAGTTCCTTGAGATACGGCATCGAACTGAGCTTGCAAATTATCCGACGACTTGCGTACCTGCTTGGCGATCAACTGGCCGATGCCCCAAGAAGTTAAAAAGCTCGTAAAGCCTGCGGCTGCGGTCATTACCCAGCCTGTTTGGCGCAGGTAAACGATCGCCTCGGGTTTGTCTTGCCGCAGAGCTTGATAGGAGGCAATGTTGGTGACGAAAGCCACAGCTACCAGAGAAACCAGTCCCGCCCCAATTGCCGTGTACAACTGTTTTGTAAACAAAGGGGCATTTTCCAAGAAAGCCAGTCCCCCCTGTTCTACCGTAACCGAAGTATCGACCGCTTCTGTTTCTGTGGAAGCAAAACTCGGCACAGACGCATCAGCCGGGCCGTTTATGCTAAATATCTCGTCATCCCGAATTGCTGAGCCATCGCTGTTGTCAAAGTCCAGGCTGCTGCCAGTCGTTCCCATCATGCCGCTGGTCGAGTTGCCGAAATTGGTGTTACCTCTAGTCAAGATCGAACTGCTGGCATCTTCTGAGATATCAAAGTCCGGCAAATTGCCCAAATCGTCAAATTCGTCAAATTCGTCTAAAAAGTCGCTGTGTTCTTGAACGTTCCCAGCTTTTGACGACCAGCCGCTGTTGTTCTTGTCGGACGCTCCAAAAGCTGTCGCTTGTTCGTTTTCGTCGAAAGAGAAAGAATCGCTAAAAGCATCATCATCAAAAGCATCTAACTCGAAGTTGTCTCTAGAGCCAAATGCCGGGGGTTCCGAGTCGCTGTAACCGTTGCTGTTGGCGGAAGATCGATCGACTGAATTAAATTGTCCCCGGCTCGACCTTTGACTTTGAGAGTTAGGGACAGCACCTCCCATCAACAGCGTTTCGTCTTCCGCCAGCGAATAGTTTGATGAGTAGTCCGACCCGTTATTCGGCTGCTTGTTTTGAGGTCGAGAAGACCCGAAACCCGACGATGGCATCGCCTCGGCAAAGGGGTCTTCCTCTTCGGCCAGAGGTGCGTTATGACCGTAATTTTGGCCGCTCTGGGGCGGGGATTGGTAGTCGTAGTCGGAGTTATCGTCGAATTCGTCTGGCAAATCGAGCCCAGCAAAAGGTTCGCCAAAATTGTCCGAGGGCCCGATGGGGGAGTCTAGTTGGTTTGAGTCGAAGGAATTCCCGGTTTCTGAAGAGGCAAAACTTTGACCGTTGAGCATCTGAGTCGGAGCTTCTGAAAACGAATCTCCTGAGTAAGGTGCGCTTTTCCCAGACACTTTGCTGCTAGACACGTCAGCAGCATCAAACCCTCCATCATCTAAGGCAAAAGGGTCTCCAAAGTCCGAGTCTGCAAACTCGTCTATGTCTAGCGAGTCGGAGGTCTCAGCATAAGCTGCCATTCCGCCGCTGTCGCCAGCAAACGGGTTAGAATGTGAGGTTAAATCTGAGACAGGGCCGGCGCGATCGTCGTCTTCTGCTTCCCACCCCAGGCCACTCATGCCCAAGTCAGCCAAGTCCTCGTTTTCCATGTCGTCTGAGGATTGACTTCTATAGGAAAGGGATGGGGAATTTCCTTGGAAAAGTCCTAAATCCGGGTCTTCTAACCCTTCATCAAGAGATAAGTCTGGGTAGAATTCTAATTCAGTTTCAGCAGACAAAGCCTCGAAATTTTCCGTTTGCAGCTCTCCAGATAAAAATTGGTCTGTGTAGGTAATTCCGTTGTGAGCGTGTTCCACCAAACTCGGGTCGTCACTCAGGCCTAGCACAACCGTGTACTGTTCCCGCGCCACCTCATACTGTTGCAGCCCGTAGCAGTAAATGTGGCCGCACAGCAGGCGAGCACTGGGGTCTTCGGGAAAATCTTCTACTAATTGATAAACTAGGGCTGCGGCTTCTGAATAATTGCCATCCATGTAGGCCGCTTCTGCCCGTTGGTAGTCCTGCTGAAAGTTGGTACTTGTTGCCATTTGCCGCCCTCTTTGGATTTTAGATTTTAGATTTGAGATTTTTGATTTTTATTATCTTGAATTGAATGTTTAGATGCGCGCCTCAAGTCGTGTGACTGTTGATGGTTAGACCCCAATCGAAAATCGCAAATCGCAAATCTAAAATCGATTTCACGCTGCCCACCGCGCCGAGCGCAGAATTTTCACTTGATCTAGCAGTCGGAGCACTTTCTGAGCTTGTGCACCTAACATCCATTCTCCCCTCAGAAATGGAATCATGCCGTCGGGTGCATTGTTCTGAGAGTGCAGTTGCTCTACGTCGAGCCAGTCCATCCCCACAATTCGATCGACTGCCAGCCCCAAAATCGTGTCTTGGTCTTCCACAGCCACGATCGGGATTTCGGGTCTATCTGTGTTCAGAGGTGTTTGGTCTCCCAGAAATTGGCCGAGGTCTGCCACCCAAATCACTCGTCCTCTCATATTTAGCGTACCTAAAAGCAAAGAGGAAACGTTGGGGATCGGTGTCATACGGTCTGGGGACGGGGATAGTACCTCTCTAATCCCTGTCGCTGGCAGTGCGAACTCGTTCCCCGAAGGAACGTAGAACCGCAGGTGCAGCTCACCTTCGGGAGTTTCTAGTTCTTGGAATTCCGGAGCCGGATCTACCCCTAGTCCTGGTAATATAAAGTCTGGGCTACCGCTAATCATAATTCTGACACCTGCATTTCTAGCAAATTGTTGAGATTTCCCGCCAAGAAGAACCCGATCGAAACTTCGATGGTCGAAACTTGACACAGCCAAGCTTGACACAGCCAAGGGGTGAATCGCGCGACTGCCGGAGGTGCTTGGCAATAAATTTGCTCCGTCCATAATTGACTGCAATCAATAATTCGCGCGACCTTTGCTTACAAATTAGCTCACATCGACTACGAACAATTAATTGGGAACCCCTAAAACTTCACTTTGTACTCCCACCGCCGTCTCAAGTGGTAAAACTCTGGGTAATTTCTGCGATACAATGCTAAACCGATACTCGGAGTAGCGAGGAGTTGTTGACATGGCTAGTGTCGCGACAATCCTGAACGGAGTCACTTAAGACTGAGAATGCACTCTCTGACTTTGTACAGAAATACCTAGCAATGAGTAGCTCTGTGCATCAGTTTTTCGGAGCGGCTGCAAGTGGAGAACAAGTATATTATATTTGCACTTTGAGCGTGTTAGACCCACTTGGGTCGAGAAATTGAACAGAGTTTTACCGACGCCCTCATGCCAGCGCCCGGATTTATACATTCTAGTTTATGGTGCGATCGCCAATCCTGTCCCCAAGCTTTCTCCTTGTGGTGGCCAAGACTCGATCTAACTGCAGGTACAAGAAAGCTCCAATAATGCCATCGGTGCGAAATTTATTTTTCTTCTAATTGGTCTTCTAGAGAGCGGTCTAATAATCTTTCCGAGAGATTAACCCGAGGGTAGCCCGGGCCCACATATTTTTCTACCAGCATCAATAACTCGCTTTCACCAAAAGGTTTGGTGTAAAAGTCTGTAGCTCCTGCCATGCGGGCTTTAACGCGGTCGATAAATCCGTCGATGCCCGTCAGCATAACGATCGGCGTCTGCCGGAAAGCGCTAGAACTACGCAGCATAGCGCAAATTTCGTAGCCGTCGAGTTCCGGCATGGCGATGTCACACAGAATTAAATCGGGTTTGAGTGGAAACACCAAACTCAATGCTTGGAGGGGATTGCCGATCGTAGTAGCTTCGTAACCGTGTTCATTTAAAATTGACTCAACTGTTTTGCGAATAGTATTGTCGTCGTCAATACAGACAACTCTGGGAGCCTTGGTTTCTGGGGACGACCATTCTTTTTTGTTGTTGGTGGGGGCAACAGAGGGTTCGTAAAATACTTGCACCAATCCCTGCTGCACAAAGGGGTAAATCGCCTTAGCAACAGTGAGCACGTCTCGGTTGAGGTAGCGCGCCATTTGGCGGATCGAAGTGTGCCCGTCGGCCCAGCGTCTGAGAGTATTAAAGGTATTGACAGGCAGCGCGACTCGCAGCTCGGAGGGGTCTGAAATCACCGGGCATTGGTTGGGCGACTGAATGTGAGGGTGAAACTGCTTCCACTGCTGCACCTGTTTGACAATCTTGGCCAGCAGCGAGCTAATTTCTAAGCTGGTCAGTTGAGGAGCCAAAGCTGGGCCCATTTCAAAAGTGAAGGAACCCTGGTGGAGACTCAGCAAGTCAAATAGGGTTTCGTGGATCATGCTCTGGATGATGTTGCGCCCTTGAGCTGGGGTGAGGATGTGGTTTTCTAGCAGGGCCCATAGGTAGCCGTATTCTGGGGCATTGGTAGATGCCATATAGGGAACTTGGATTTTGTCGAGGGCGGTATCTGCTTTGTAGCGGCGCAGGTAGTCGCGCAACCGAAACAAACTGCCCGCACTCTGGGTAGCGTAAATAATCTGACCGTTGAAGCAGAAGACATACCAGGATTGTCCTGCAAGGGAGCGCTGGGTAGGTTGAGTACCCGTGCTGCTGCCGGTGGAGGTGTAGGCCTCTACGAACAGTTCTCCGGTTCGCTGACCTAACTCAATCAATTGCAGGATGCTGCGGATGTCTATTTCACTCAAATTTCCCTGCATGCAGCTAAAGTGTCCTCCTTAAAACCGTTGGCGTCTGAGCTCGGAAAGACTGTGTGCGGGCGAAAAGATTGACTTTAGTTTCCGTCAATAATTTACGCGCTGATGCCGATCTCACAATTGGGAATTGACGAAAGGGCGATACTTGCTGCTGCTCCTCGGCCGCGCTACCAGTCCACAAGCTGAAACCGCGAAACTCGCGGCATTCTCTAAGTGTAGAGTTTCACCTTGTATTCCCACTGTTGCCTAAACTCGTAGAATCCACACCGCATGATTGCACGGGTTCTTCGAGTGTGTAACGCGGGCATTCCCGACTGGTTCATGTCTTCGATGGCTAAAGTTTTGAAGTTTGTGGCTGAGTATGCCGTCAGTTTATCCAACACCTCTTGGCGTAGGTCAACTTCAAAATACCGAGGATTCTCTGGTTTTACCGCTGCTACCAGCAGCAAGTGCCGATCGATGCCCGATGGGAACTTGAGGCTAGTCTGTTGGGTTGGATGAGTTGCGATCGAGGTTTTTTTTGGGTTTGCCACAGCCCTAAAATCAGGTGCAGTCAAAATGAACCTTTGTTGGCAATTGTCAGGAAAACCCTCAGTGCCGATCGACCTTTTTGCTCGCCCGCGGCGAGCGTCATAGGCTCGCGTCATTACCTTATTCTAAGGCAGCGCGGTTCAAATCCCTAGTCCGGCGGAGCAGGGCGCAGGCTTGGGGGCTGCAACGGCTTTTCTCACGATCGACCCATAACTAAAGCGTTGTAAAATCAATAGAAAGTTTTTGATAGAAACGCCAGAGGCAAGCCCTGGGCTAACGACATGGGGATTTAGACCTGGGGATCAGTCGCTAGGGACTTTTAAGTCTCGTGAAACGATTGTGTTGCTAAAACCAGAGTGGTATAATTGGCCCAGAGCGATTCGCCAGAGTAAGAATAACTTTCAACCCATTGAAATATCCTAGACGGCGAGCAACCCCGGCAACGCACTAATCTGATTAATTCGGAATAGTTAAAGGGCAAATAATTGCAGCATAGGTCACGTTTAACCTTAAAAATATGAAGAACTCAGCAATTCTGCGCTCCGGGAGAAGTAAAGTTCTTTGAGTGAATAGAGGGATATTTGAATGTCCCGTTGTCGCCTTGAAGGTGGGCAAGAATCCCCCGGCTTTAGACGTGGGGAGGTTCAAGGACTGACCTTTTTCAGGTTTGGGCTATGGCAGTCTCCGCAGTGAGAGCTAGTCTTTAATCAAGCGGCATTGGTACTGCTCTCTCATTCCTCCAGACAACTGGCGACGGCCGTACTTTCTGGAAGTTCTCCCGTGAGGATCTGCTATGCCTGAGTGCTGCTAAAGTTAGAAAAAAATGCTATCCCCCGATTGGGCAAACGATACCAAAAAGTAAGACTTAAGTGGCAAAAAGTTATGCTTACTTGCCTATACTTATTTACTTTAGGTAAGTTGACTAAAGATCGCACGCAGTGTTATCTTTAGTCAAGAACCTTTGGCTTAAGGGGGATAGCCTACTTATGTTGGGATTAGCCGTCTACCCAACAGCGTAGGAAGTAAACACCACTTATCTTTTAGGCCTTTAAGTAACTTAAAGTAAGTTGGGATAGGTTTTACGAAGCAGAGGACTATTAGTGTGCTGTATCTAGCGGAAGTACAAAAACAGAGAAGCGGCTTTGGTCTCGGTGGCGGTAAGGCTGAGCTGAAACTGCTAGCTTGTCAGCGGGGCGAACATAACTGGAGCGCCGTACCAGGCGATGACGCGATCCCAGTTGAGGAAGCTAATAAGTTTAACGACGGCACGCTGGTGCTGGTTGAGTTGAGCGCTAGCAAGCAAGTGCAGCGAATTCAGGAGGCGGCCCGCCAGTTGGTGAGCATTCTGCAAAATTTCTCGCGATTGCAGGACAAGTTTAAGGATAAGGAAGAGGAAATTGAACAGTGGAAGGCTTCTCTGACGTTTTCGAGTCAGGAACTCAATCGCCGGGAAATGGAAATGCAAGCCCGCGAAGAGCAGTTGGCTCAAATGGAAGAGGAGTTGGAGCGACTGGAGGCTCAGCGCTCAGAAATTGAAAATACTCGAGATGAAGCTAACCGACTGCGAGAAGAAGCCGATCGCAGTCGCGTGGAAATTGAGACGGCATGGGAACAGTTGCGGGGCGAGCAGCAACGGGTGGCCCAGCAGCAGTCTGAGGTTCCCCAGGGGGCAGTAGTTGATGAGCAGCAGACCCAGAGGATTCAGGAGTTGATGCAGAAGCTGGGAGGGGCAATTGCTTCGGCCCAAGGGGTGCGGGAACAACTGAATCAGTCTTTTGGTGCCGTGGGCGCTCAACAGGCAATTCTGGATCAGCACTGGCAGCAGTTGGAGCAAAAACAAAGCATAGCTCAACAGCAACAAGAAGAGGTCGATCGACAAAATCAGACCCTCCAAAACCGCTGGCAAGAGTGGTACCAATCTCAAGAAGCTTTGGCGCAAGCTCGGGCGGAGCTTAAAGGCCAGCAAAGTACCCTCAGCGCTAAGCAGAACCAGGCTCAGTCCGTGTCTTTGCAGGTGCGGGCTGTTGAGGAGCTTTACCAGCAAGTTTCCAGGCTCGCATCTGCTTCGGGTGCTGCGGGTACGCAGCAAAAAGTAGATGTGTCAGCTTTGGAGAAGATGCCTGTTGATGAGTTACAGGGGCTGGTGCAACACCTGCAAGAGGATTTGGAAAAGGTGTTCCGGTTTGTTAACGATCAAGAGGAGGAGTTGACTCTGCAGCGGGAGACAATCGAGGAGCTGCAAGGGAAAATTCAAGCTGCTAGCGAGTACGATCGCATGGCTTTGGAAAATGAAATGGCAGATGAACTCGAAAGTTATCAGATGTTAAACGAAACTCTGGTGGGACAGCGCCTCCGGTTGCAGGAACGGGAAGATGTTTTAAAGCAGCATCAGGCGGTTCTGTGGCGGCGACTGGGTACTGCTAATGCTCCAAAACAAGAGCGAGGAGATATTGATTTGGGGCCGATTGTCGCACAGCTAAATACTCAGCGGCAGCAGCAAAGCCAAGAATTGCAAAGACTGGAAAACGAAATTCAGCAGGTGCAGGAAGCCGTATCCCAAATTGAGGCAAATGTCAACCGCCAAAATGGGGAAAGTGAGGCGAAACGCTACGAACTCAAGCAGTTAGAGCAGAATTTGTTCAACCAGAAAGGTGCAGTGGCGCAACTCTGGGGCAGAGTGAATGTTTATCAAGAAATGTTGCAGCCGGTGCAGGACAATTTGACTGGGCTACGCCAAAAGCTCGAAGCGGTGGCGGGGGAACTCGATCGGGTGCAGCAGACTGGAGAGGAGCAAGATCGGGTAGTTTCAGATTTGCGGCAAGTCCTTTCGGGTTTGATAACAGGTTAAAATTTAAGATCTAAAATTATCGAAGGGTGTTCGACTCGACCGATCGCTCCTCCAGGAAATGGATCGGTTTGCGATCGGTTGGGCGCTACGATTAAGCTGGTTAGTTTTTCTACGCTTTCAAAACTCGGCCCCGAGGGCAATATTTGTTGCAATAGTTGCCGCATTGCGCGTCGCTGCAAGGCCAGGGGTGCTTCCCGCAAAATCGGGCGATTTAACTTGACGGGAAGTTGAAAATTCACCTGCGGGCTGTCTGCAATTGGAGACATTGCTCGCTGTAGCAAGTCGCTGGCTGCAAGTTCGAGATATTCTACGTCGGCGCGGAGGAGTTCGGCTGTTTGAGCTAGCGCTTGTTGGGCTTTTGGGTTGAAATGAGTTTCCAAATAAGGCAATAATTCCGATCGAATCCGGTTGCGACTATATTGCAAGTCTTGATTTGTGCAGTCTTCCCAAATGGGTAGTTTTTGCTCCTGACAAAATTGACCTGTTTGCAATCGAGTTATTTCGAGCAAGGGACGAACTAAATAGATTTTAGATTTTAGATTTTGGATTTTCGATTGGGAATTTTCATCCTGATTTTCCAATCTAAAATCGGCCGATATTTGGGAGTGGGGGTTTTCGCCGGAATTCTCCAATCTAAAATCTAAAATCGGCAATTGAAAATCGAGCAGGGGCCGCGTCCAGGTGAGGGCAGAAAGTCCGTCGGCGCCACTGCCGCGAATCAGGTTGTAGAGAAGTGTTTCGGCGCGATCGCTGGCTGTGTGGCCTGTAACAATGTAGGGGTAGTTGTGGGCGATCGCAATTTCGGTTAAAGCTTGATATCGCCACTTTCTGGCGGCTGCTTCTGTTTTGGGGATGTCCGAGGCTGTTTCCAAATAGTAGGATATTCCCCAGTTTTTAGCTAATTGTTCTACATGATTGGCCGACGCTTGCGAGTCAGAACGCCAACGATGATCGCAGTGAACAATCGCTAGATCCCACCCCCATTTTGGCTGCAAATCTAGCAGTAATTTAATTAAACACAGAGAATCTTGTCCGCCGGATACTGCTACTAGCAGGCGCTGAGTTGATGGCAATATTTGTCGGTAAAGCAGCGTCCTGTGAACTTGAGCGTGCAGGTGCGTCCAATTGGAAGATTCAGCCATGAGAGCAGTTTTTCATTAAGCAAAAATAAGGAAGTCAGACAACGAGCAGTGTACGGGATTTAACCGATGGATTTTTAGCAAAGAAGGGGAAGCATCCCCCTCTCCCCATCTCTCAGTCTTTGCCTTCCTAGCTCCACATTCCTATACTTTGGGGGTCGCGATCTGGATACCTAGAAATAGGAAAGTGATTACTTATTTCTGTTGAGTCACATTGATTTAATGACTCATCTATATCGGTTTGAGGTGAGCTATCTACGGCGTAGTTTTGCACGGTGTCCGATCTTTCGGCAGCGGCAGGAAGGGCTTTTTGTTCTTTGATTTCAGGTTCGAGCGGAATAAACTCCAGACGCATTCTAAGTTTTCCTTTAGTCCAGTCTTTACCAGCACTTAATAGCTCGCAATCGAGACCGTCTGAAAATAATTTTTCGTCTACCAATTTTGACTGCATAATGGCCATAAATTCGCTGACTTTGAATGTACATTGATACATCAAAGCGCTGGTAGGGGCAGACACAACATCGTTTTCTTGGGGAAATATTTTCGATTCGTCCATATTAATTGTCCTTATTTTAATGAAGGAAGAGGGAAGAAGGAAGAGGGAAAAAGGAAGAAGGAAGAGGGAAGAATGCCTTTCGACTTCGCGATCGGGTAAAAAAAGGGAAGAAGGAAGAGGGAGTTAATTATTAGAATCTCGCTGGTTGAGTAAGGTGGGAATTGCCCACCCTACAACCGGAGATGATATTAATCCCGATTCTTTGACTTATCCTGTTCTTCTGTAGCTGATTGGTGGATCAGGAATTAGAAAAACCAACCGTAGGAATGTAAACCTTTGCCTAACAGATTAACGCCTAGATAGCAAATCCAAACTACCACAAAACCTGTGGCTGCTAAAATTGCTGGGCGTCTTCCCTGCCAGCCACGAGTAATGCGGGCGTGCAAGTAGGCAGCAAATACCAACCAAGTAATTAGCGCCCAAGTTTCTTTCGGGTCCCAACTCCAGTACGATCCCCAAGCTTCGTTAGCCCAAACCGCACCGGCAATAATGCCAACTGTCAGTAAGGGGAATCCTAAACCGATGATGCGATAGCTAATGTTATCAAGAGTTTCTGCTAGATTCAATCGCTGGGGCGAGAGAAGTTCTGCGGTTTGAGTTGGGGCGGTTGATGGGGTTTGAACGGTTGCTAATTCGAGCACTGCGGTGGTCCCCAAACCGTTATTGTTGGAGTTGAAAGACGGTTCGCTGAAAACTAATGCGCTGTCGGCGCTGGTTTCTGCAATTTGGGGTTCGGAGTTTTGAGGGCGTTGGAGGCGGTAGTTGCTGTTGCGGTTGCTGTTGGTGCCGAAGGAACTACCGGTGAGTTCGATTTTTTGGCCGCGGGTGACGATTAAAAAGGCGATCGCCAGTAGCGCTCCTACCATTAAAGTTGAGTAACTCAGCATCATGACGCTAACGTGCATCATCAGCCAGTTTGATTTGAGGGCGGGTACTAGGGGCTCTGCCGATTGCATGGTTTCCGGCAGAGTCAGGGCTGCAAAGGCGGATATTGCCATTGCTACGGGGGAGGTGGCTACTCCTACTAAGCGGGAACGGCTCATGTTTTCCGCAACTAGGTGGATGGCGGTGATTCCCCACACGAGGAAAAATAGGGATTCGTAGAGATTGCTTAAGGGGAAGTAGCCGGCTTCTATCCATCGAGAACCTAGTAAAGCGGCGATGGATAGGTTGGCGACGGCCATTCCTGCGGTGCCTAGGGCCCCCAGGTAGGGAATGCCGGGGAAAGCTGCGCCAACCCAGTAAATGAGCATTGTGGAGAACAAAACTGCAAAGGAGATGTTGTCCAGCCAGTTCTGGAGTACGACCAGATCCATAAAAATTACTCCGGTAGTGTTTTTACTTATTTTTGCTAACTAGATCGATCGTACTGGGGTTGGGCAGTTTTGGGTTTGGGATTTTGAATTTTTGTGGCAATTATGAGTGGTTGGCGGTTGTTTATGTGCGAGTGGGCGATCGACTCACCAAGGATTGCCAATCATTCTAAAAGCAGACCAATAATAAGGATGAGAGAAATTCTGACTCCCCACCTTTGCCAATTCCGGAGGTAGCGGCAGATTGCCACCAGAAGTGTGCAGCATCCCCCCTTCAATTCGCACCTCTTGGCGCAACATCGCTAATTGCGCTTGCCGCAGCGCTTCTGCTTTAATCGGAGCAGTTTTTAACTGCGCGTAAAACTCCGACATCAATCCCAAACTGCCCTCGTCGCTGACATACCAGAGAGTCGCCATAGCCGATTTAACCCCTGCTTGCACGGCTAACCCGCCAAAGCCCAACTCGGCTTCTCGATCGCCCACAGCAGTCCTGCAAGCACTCAAAACTAACATTTCAACTTGCGGGCTGTGCCATCCCATTTGCCGCAACTGATCCAAACGCAGTTTAGTATCCCACAACTGAATAAAGGATTCGCTGGGAGCTCCCGATCGAAATTCGGCGTGAGTAGCCAAGTGAATCATCCCAAAAGGCTGCTGCTGGCGCTGCGATTTCAAATTGGCCAGGGTGAAAGCTTCATTCAAGAAAGACTTACCCGGCCACTGGTGCGGCGTGATTGTCGATACTTCTATTTCCACCGCAGGTAAAGGACTCATCTCTGGAAATTGCGACGCCCCCATTGCCAGAACTTGGGTATTTTTGAAATTGGCGGGGCTGCTATCTGTCAAACTCAGACTCGGCATCGAGCCAACACTGTAACGCTCTACCAGAAAGCCTTTGCCGTCGTGTAGGGCGCCCATCGGTATCGATCGCAACCCCCTATCAGAGATAAAAGATAAATTCTCAATGCCTTTGGCTTGCAGTTCTGCTTCGAGCGGCGCTACCATCCACTGATAGAGCTGCTGAGCCAAGGGCAAATAACTTTTAGTGTTGCGCTTTACCGGATTAGTCAGTTCATCGCGAAATTTCCGAACAGCTTCCATTACCTGGGCGCGAGAGGTTCCAGGGATGCGCTGGCGAACGGGCACACCTTCCGGGGTGATCACCATCATTTCCAATTCGTCAGAGGCTTGAATTTGCTGTTCTACGCGCAAGATGGACGAACTGCTGTAAGGCCGAGCGACTGTAGATCCCCGGGGTACAAAGCTGATATAAATGAGAGCTGGTTTGATGCCTGTGGCTTGTTGGACACTGCGAAGGGTATCTTGGGCATCTTCTAGGGTGGCGATCGCAGTTGTTGATGGCAAATTTAGGTAATCGACAAACTCACTGGTAAATCTCTCCTCGACGGGAAAAATAACGGCGCCGACGTTGGTGGGCAAATTGGAAGCCTCAATATCCCGGGACGCGGGAGGTGAAATGCGCTGTTGCAAGGAATTAGATATCTGGTTTTGCTGCTGCAAGCTGGGGGAAAATAAAGGATTTGTGCTGGGCGGCTGGTTGGCTGCGATCTCCGGTGTCGGTATCGGTGCGAGATTTATTGGCGCAGCAGCAGGCGCAACCGCTGGATTTTGAGAAATTGTCGGTGCGATCGGCAAATTTGATACCGGCGCTGGTGCTGGCGCTGGTGCTGGTGCTGGTGCTGGTGCTGGTGCGGGTGCGGGTGCTGGTGCTGGTGCTGGTGCTGGTGCTGGCGCTGGTGCTGGTGCTGGTGCTGGTGCGGGTGCGGGTGCTGGTGCTGGTGTCGGCGCTGGTGCTGGTGTCGGCGCTGGCGCTGGTGCTGGTGCTGGCGCTGGTGCTGGTGCTGGTGCGGGCGCTGGTGCTGGTGCTGGTGCCGGTGCTGGTGCAGGCGTTAGTGTTTGTAAAGGCGCGGGCGCTGGTGCTGGTGCCGACGCTGGTGCGGGTGCTGGTGCTGGTGCTGGCGCTGGTGCTGGCGCTGGTGCTGGTGCCGGCGCTGGTGCTGGTGCTGGTGCTGGTGCTGGTGCTGGTGCTGGCGCTGGTGCGGGTGCTGGCGCTGGTGCTGGTGCTGGTGCTGGTGCTGGTGTCGGCGCTGGTGTCGGCGCTGGTGCTGGTGCTGGTGTCGGCGCTGGTGCTGGCGCTGGTGCTGGCGCTGGCGCTGGTGCTGGTGCTGGCGCTGGTGCTGGTGCTGGCGCTGGTGCTGGTGCTGGCGCTGGTGCTGGTGCTGGTGCTGGTGCTGGTGCGGGTGCTGGTGCTGGTGCTGGTGCGGGTGCTGGTGCTGGTGCTGGTGCGGGTGCTGGCGCTGGTGCTGGTGCGGGTGCTGGTGCGGGCGCTGGTGCGGGCGCTGGTGTCGGTGCTGGTGTTGGTGCTGGTGTCGGTGCTGGTGTTGGTGCTGGTGTTGGTGCTGGTGTCGGTGCTGGCGATACTGAAGAAGCCGTAATGCTAATTTGCGTCGGCTGTACTATCTGAGGGTCGGGGCTGAAATAACTTCCCTGTGTAATCACATTTTCCTTCTTTGGACCGCCAGTGGCAATGCTGCCAGCAGTACCGTTGAGTCTGTTATAGTCTGGCCCGACGCCGAAAGAAGTGTTCGAGGCTTTGCCACCGTGGCGAAAGGTGATATCTCCACCATTAGCGCTACCAGTAGTGGATGCGGAAATGCTGCAAGCTTGCGACAAGCAGTGGTTATCGTTGGTGAAAGTGCCTGTAGCTCGGAAATTACCGCCGGCTGTAATGTCAATATCTCCTCCGCCTGTTCGGCCTTCGGTGTTGATATGGGTTACTTCGATGTCGTTGCGGGCGTTGAGGGTGACTTCGCCGCCTTTTTTTTCTTCGGAGTTGGCGTCTATGAACCCTGTTTGAATGCTGCTTGAGGGTGCTGCAATACGAACGTCTCCGGCGTTGCTGTTTTTGTCGATCGAGCTTGCGTTGATATTGCCTGTTTCTACTTTTCCTGTACGGCTGGTGACGGTGATGTTGCCGCCTGCGGTGGTGTCGGAGTGAGAGTCGATATCGACAGTGCTAATATCACCACTAGCTTCTAGGGCGATCGCACCGCCTTGGGAACTTGTCAGGTTTCCGCTGACTGCAATGCTGTTAGCGGCTTGAATTTCGATCGCCCGAGCGTTTGCATCTTTTAGCGCAACGTCCCCCGCAGCTACTACTCGGTTAGACGCTGTGAGTACCACTTGACCGCTGGCATTGACGCTGATGCCTGTAGCGTTTGTTTCACCGATGCCTGTGAGCAGTTCGGGCAAGGATGCGATCGGCAATGCCGAAGCTGTTACCGTTGTTCCAGTGCTGCTCGTCGCTGAGGGCGGCTCGATTTCCAAACTCAGCAAATTGTCTCCCTGGCTGACGCGCACTAATTTTGTCCCGGAGACTGATGCTACGGTAAGTTGACCGCCTGGGGCCGAAAGGCTGCCGGTGCTGACCACGGTGCCGCCGAGCAAGGTTAAGTTCTGCCCTGACTTGACTGCTAAGTCGGCCGTGCTGATAATTGCCCCTGCTCGATCGGCTCCAAAAGCAAAGGAACTGGGCGCGCCTGTCAGAGATGTGTAAGTGCTACTACCGTTGGCGTTAAACGAGTTTGAACCAAATCCAATACCCGTGGCGGTGGTTGCTGTGAAAGAGGCCGGCACGTTTAAACTAGCACTGTTGCCAAATATGATGCCGGATGGATTCATCAGAAACAAGTTAGAATTGCCGCCGGTTACTTGAATTAAGCCGTTAATAATCGAGGGGTTGCCGCCGCCTATGCCCGCTAAAATGTTGCGAATGTTGGGGTTTGATATAAAGTTGGCAATCTGATTTTCCGACAAGCCGAATTCTTTAAAGCTGTGGAAAAGATTTTGTTGATCGCTCGATAATTTTCCGCCTTGAATATCGAAGCGACTGGGCTGCCCAGCAGCCCCGTTTTGGGCTGCGGGAGTGACGGTAGTGCCTGTTGCGTCCGCCGCTGGAACAATTGTTTGACCTTCGGCTTTTGCTTGCAGGAAGTAAATATTTATTAAGACTATTTGCAGAGCAAGTGTCAGTTTGCTTATTCTTGCTTTTGAGAGAAATTTAGACTTTTTTTGAATATTTTTGGCGGTTTTCATGGGTTTTTAATGGGTAAAATAAATATAAATCACAGAAATTAGGTACAGAAACCGACTTTGTAGAAAAAAGTTGGTTGACGGCTGTGTCACTAAATATCTGCACCTGTGCTGTGTCGGGTCAATTTGCGTAGAAGATTAGAAATCTACCCCTCTTTTTTACAGGGGGTATTTGTGAGGTATTCTGGTAGTCTTATTGCTAAGTAAGGTTTGCGTCGTCAATGTTCACGTTCCCTTGTTAGGAAAGCGATACGCTTAGCTATAAACCTGTCCACTCGTTCCTTAATCGCCTTCGACAGTGCATAATGCTGACGTTTAGATCACCGTGTCATCGATGAACGTAGTCAGTTAAGACGCTTGACTGCACGTTCCGATGTTGTACAGGTGTTGACTAGGAATGCCAAGATCTGCATAGCTTGTTCGGAACGGTTGAAGACGCTATATTTAGGAAGCAACCGGGTTTCTGACTGCCAGTGCATTCAGGAGTCAATGGGTAGAATTTGCCTCTGCTTTTGCAATTTTTTCAGCGTAGCTTTTCCACAATCTAAATATAACTCGCAAGGCCTAGGAGCTGTATCTTCCGCATGACATATTATTAAAAAAAACAAAAACGACCTTCCTAGAGGCACTTCCACCCCTAGAAACCGGGTTTTTTAACTATTATTGAGAGTATGAAGGAAGTATCGGGCTTCAAAAACTAGGTTTCTGCGTCCAAGACTGACCCGGAAACATCCCAAAATATTTTATACAAAACAAAAAATACTATACACTTGCCAAAAATTAAAATTATGAAAAGAAGAAATGAGAAGGAGTCAGAAGACAGAATTCAGAATTCAGAATACCCCATGCCTGAAGTGAGGGTTAACGGTCACGGAAATATTTTTTTGTGAGCCACGATTAAATTCGGGGCTTTTAAACCTCGATTCTCCATCGTTTCGCACAGAATCCCTTCTGGATTCTGGCTCCTGAATTCTGAATTATTCTTCAGTAACTTAAATTGTTAGGGTGTTCAGGAACCCGGTTTGTTTAAATAAAAAACCGGGTTTTTGGTTTTTTTGGTCTGAGCTTTTGTGAAGTAAAGCTACTTAAATCCGGCTCTATTTCCCTCTTATAGTCAAGTCCACTATTGCCGATTTCGAGCGGCTGCTTTTCGATTTTAATCGATCGCCCTGTTGGTATTTAAGGGGGTGTGCAGGCGGATTTGTGGAAGGATTTTAGAGTTAATTGGGTGAAGTTTGGACAGTGGGCGAGGGACTGGGTGAAGCAGGGCGCGGTGAAGCAGGACTCGGTGAAGCAAGACTGCGTGAAGGATTTGCAGAAGGAGTGGATTGGGTGGATTTTTTGAGACCGACAAAAGCGTCGTAACGGGTGGTACGATCGCCAATGACGGCCGCTGTAACGCCGATCGACCGCGTGGCATCTATCCACATTTTTTGGTTGGGAGGAAACTCCGGCAAAGCTAGGTTTTTCGGGTTAAACGCACTCTCGATGTCGATGAAGAAATTGCCGTTGTGGGGTTTAAGTTGCGATCGTACAGTTTTCTGGAACAGTTCGCTGCTTAAAAGCGGACTTTTCGGTGCCGGAACGATCGCATCAACTATGGGAGCTCCTACTGTCATAAACGCTACATCGTTCATCCAACCGCGAGTTACCGTAATCCCTCCAAACGGCGATGTCCATTTAATCGCAGGTTTGCCGCCGACTTGAATTTCCTCCACTCTAAACCCTTTCATTTTCATCGTTTCATCAAGCTGTTTCAGGGATTTGTTGGCAGCGCCCCGGTTGTTTGTTTCCACCATAAATACAAATCCGGCCGCAAATTTGTCTCTGGGATTCTGGGCGGGCGCTGGTATTAATGATAGAGAAAATTCTCCCGCCATCCAGTTCATCAAGTCTTTATCTAAATCCAGGCCGGTAGTGGATTTTAAACCTGTGCGTAAAACTTGGGGATTAATCGGGGAAATTGGGTTTGCCTCGGCTCCCAATACGTAGTCTTGCCACAAACGCTGCAAGTTGCCACCGGATACCATCATTATTGTATTGTTTGGCAGGCGGTTAACCATTTTTAGAGCATTGTTTTCTACTGCTATCCTTCTGGTAGAATCTGGTTTTAGCCAAGAGACTGATTTGAATCCAATTCCTTCTGGCTCCAGCGTCGCTGTGGTGGCAAATCCCTGATTTTGTTGCAGTTTTTCGAGGTTTTCTGGCGAAATTTCACGGGCTGAGTTGGCGGCGGCATAGGCGGCGGCAACGGGCATATTGACGTAGATTTGACCGAAGGCGCCCGGACTTTTTATTTTGTCTATGGCGCCTGAATAGCCAGGGGTTTTTGCTAGGGAAGGTTCGCCTTTGTAGGTGTCGATTATTCTGTCTGTAGCGCTAGGATCTGTGGTGACTGCTAGATAGCTGGTGCCGAGTACCGCGACGGAGAAATTGCGATCGGGTACGCCTTGAGTTTCTGTGACTTGTACGCCTTTATAATTACGCTCAACTATTTTTCCTTGGGTGAGAGGCCTGGGTTTTGCTAATAATTCTTTGGCTTTGAGCGGGTTGGCAATTGGCAGGATAATTGCCACTGACTGTTGAATTGGCGGAGATGGGGGCGTATTGGGTGGGGGCGGGGGGGCTGGTATAGCTATTTTGTTGCGGAGAAAAGCCACCATTGCTGTGTTACCCACCCAGGGTTGAATGTCTTGCTGGTAGGCGTAGCCGTTGGTTGTGAGAATGCGATCGCGCATTTCGCTTAAAAACCTCTCAAACGAAGCTTTTGACTCGGGCGTGCCAAACTCTCGCAGTCTATTCCACTGCGATTGATCGGTGCTGATGGATAGGGCCATCATCGTATCTTGCGGGACAACGGTTGCCCCCGCCGGCAAATCTTTGGCGGGCCCACGGGAGATGACGAGGTAGTAGGTGACAAAGCCTAAACCGATCAGAAGTGTGGCGGCTCCGATCGTAAACAGCAGGGAAGATTTATCTTTCTTAAACATTATTCGTAAGGTTCGGGTGCTCGCAACATCATAAATTATATTGGGGATTGGGCATGGGGCATTGGGCATGGGGCATGGGGCATTGGTAATTTGCTGTTTTTTATTTGTTATTAGAAAAACTACTAACCAGTAACCACTAACCACTATAGTCCTAGACCCAGAAACCGCTTTTTTACTAAATACTGGCTTTGAGCGTTGAATCCTGGTAAAAAACCTGGTTTCTGTGGAATTTACGCATAAGCCCTACACTAACTACTCCCGATGCCCAATTCCCGATGCGCGATGCCCCATGCCCCATGCCCAATTCCCAATTCCCTAATGTTAGTTTCTGGCCTTAAAGTCTTTAAAGATAGTTTGAAACGAGTACATCAGCCGGTGCACATCGTTTGTGGCTCTAGGAAAAATGTTTAGTTCCCATTTTTTGCGAGCGGTAGTTAGCAGTTTTGCTACGGGTTGGGAGTAACTGTTAGAAATGAAATAGCTGCCGCCTTCGTAGCGAATATCTGACGCTAAGCCGATAAAAGCACCAGCCATTTCTAGTTTAAGTTCTGAGGTGCTGTGTTCCGATTTTACTGCTAAAATTACCTGCGAGTGCCGGGGTTCGCGGTTGAGCAAGCGACAGATAGTCGCTTCTTTTTGGTACAAAATTAAAACGTTGCAGTTGTGGAGAACTCCGGCTCTACCTTGGACTTTTACTCCTAGGTGAACTTCCAGGGCGGGTTTGTCGGGAAATTCCACAACAGCATGAGTGTATGGATGTGCAGTTCCGTGAATTTTTCCCGCCGTTTTTCTAAATGTTAAATATTTCGGTGTTTCGTCGTCTAAAACATTGTTGTAATAAATAGTACCGCCTTCATTAGCAACTGCTTTTAGCAGAATTGTGAATAGGTAAGTGTCAAAAATTCTGGCTTGTTCTGCTGCTGTGTTAAAATCGGGATCGATCGAGCTTTTTAATTTGCTTTTAATTTCGGAATTTATGGCGTAGTTGCTGGGCCCGGAGGGCAGTTTTTCGAGCAAGTGCTTGAGGGCGATCGCCTGTTTGTGGCGGGGGGCTGTGACGCTGGAGGTAAACTCAATTGTTTTGGCAGTTTCGGCACCTGAATTGGCAAAGGTAATTTTTGTGCCGAGGGGAGAGGTTTCTGATTCTACTTTCAAGAAATAAGCAATTTCGTCTTCCATTTCGGAAGTGTTGACCGTCGCTTGTTCGACAGCATTAATTAACAGCAAAAGTTGTTCTTTTGCGGTATAATCTTCTATCTTGAGCAGGGGGGTTTTTCTTTTGAGCGATCGCTCTTCAATTACTTTGCCTATCTCTACAGTATCTGCTACTTGTTGAACTACCCAACCTAAATTAAACTCATTCAGAATTGCCGCCAGTTCTTGATAGAGTTTGGCGTACTCGATCTCATCCATAATTGCTTCTGCGCTGCACACTATTCTGATTATACAAGCAGATTTGATTTTTTGGTCAATGGCTGGTGAGCAACTACGCAGATTGACTGTAATGGCGGATTGGCGGAGTGTTCGAGTGTCCGAGCGGGGAAAATTTTTCTCTTCCCCGAACATCCATCCGTTACATCCGTTAAATCCCGTACACTGCTGGTTGCCGAACTTCCTGCTTCTGGAGAGAGACAATTGGGAGTAAGCTATTCTACGACATTTGTAGCGATCGAACTATGGCAACTATCAACGACAACTACCTCAAACTCAAAGCCGGCTACCTGTTTCCCGAAATTGGGCGCAGGGTGAAAGCCTTTGCGGAGGCGAATCCCGAAGCGCCCATCATCCGGCTGGGGATTGGCGACGTGACTGAACCACTACCGGAAGCTTGCCGCCAAGCGATGGTGAAGGCGGTGGAAGATATGGGCTCGCGGGATACCTTTAAAGGATACGGCCCGGAACAAGGTTATGAGTGGCTGCGGGAAAAAATTGCCGAGCACGATTTTAAGTCGCGGGGATGCGATGTTGATGCTTCGGAAATCTTTATTTCTGATGGTTCTAAGTGCGATTGTGGCAATATTCTCGATATCTTTGGCAACAATAACACGATCGCAGTTACCGATCCAGTTTATCCGGTGTATGTAGACACTAACGTGATGGCTGGACACACGGGAGATGCGAACGAAAATGGCGAATACGGCGGCTTAGTTTACCTGCCAATTACAGCGGAAAACAATTTTACTGCGGAAATTCCCACCGACAAAAAAGTCGATTTAATTTACTTGTGTTTCCCGAATAACCCGACGGGGGCAACTGCAACCAAGGAGCACTTGCAAGCTTGGGTAAATTATGCTAAAGCTAACGGTTCGATTATTTTCTTCGATGCGGCTTACGAAGCGTATATTACCGATCCGAGTTTACCGCATTCTATCTACGAAATTGAAGGGGCGCGTGATTGTGCGATCGAATTTCGTTCTTTTTCCAAAAATGCTGGTTTTACGGGTACTCGCTGTGCGCTAACAGTTGTACCGAAGACTTTGACTGGAAAAGCAGCAGATGGTTCCGATGTCGAAATTTGGAAGCTGTGGAACCGCCGCCAATCTACTAAGTTTAACGGAGTTTCTTACATCGTGCAGCGCGGTGCTGAGGCGGTTTATTCAGAGGCTGGCAAGGCACAAATTCAGGCATTAGTCAATTTTTACATGGAAAATGCTGCGATTATTCGTGAGAAATTGACGGCGGCCGGAATCGAGGTTTTTGGTGGCGAAAATGCACCTTATGTGTGGGTGAAAACGCCTCACGGTTTGTCGAGTTGGGATTTCTTTCAGAAGTTGCTGGAAACTTGCAATGTGGTGGGAACTCCTGGTTCTGGTTTTGGTGCGGCGGGTGAGGGTTATTTCCGCATTTCGGCGTTTAATAGTCGGGAGAATGTGGAAGAAGCGATGAGACGGATTGTGGAGAAGTTTAAGGTTTAATCTTATCTCCTGCTTAAACCGAAAAGCCGCCAGCCCGCCAGGGAATGAATTCCCTGGCTAATAGCGAAAGTCCTCTGAAGAGGACTAATGAGTTCTTCAGTCCTCTTCAGAGGACTTTAGCTTTGAGACAGGGGTTTCAACCCCTGGCGGACTGCCGGATTCAGCGAAAAAGCATTAATTTAATATGTTGTGGAACAGGCCGGAAAGCCTGTTCTTGAAAATAGTAAAAAATGTGAGTTATAATTTAAAATAATTGTGGCTCAGCGTTTCAATAAAAAATGCCAGCTAACACTAGGAGTTTATTATGCACTTGCTACGAGTTCAAGTTCCTGATTTTCGCGGTTTAAAGGACATTGACATCACTTTTGAAAAAGATTTTTTTCCTAATATTTTTCCGCTTGGAAGTCAAAATGGCGGCGGTAAAAGTACGCTATTGCAGTTGATTTTTGTATTGTTACACTGTTCAGTTGATGATGATAAAAAACGGTTTTTAGCAAATCTGCTTCAGGGATTTAAAATTTATGATGGGGAAGACAAACGAGTCTTAGCCGTAATTGACATTTGGGATGGAGAAAAAGTTGTCAAACTTCAATTCATTTCTTATAACGATTATTATGTAAAAACAATATTAGACTTAGATAGTAAAAATGAAACTATAGATGAAGAATATTTGTGTTTTTCGACATTAAAAAAATTCAAAAATGTCACGGCTTACCTATTCAAACAAATTTCATTAAATCCGCAAAGAAATGAAGAACAGATAGTAAAATCTCGAAAAGAACATAAAAACCTTGAGGTAATTAGTGAGGAAATTATTAAATATTTAGAATCAGAAGATATGACATATATATGTAACTATTCAAGTGACAAAAATTCTAATGATAAGCGAGATGAAGCTTTATTATGTCATTTCAATAATATAGATAGCAAAGAAACAGAAGGTTTTTTTAATGAGTTGTCACATAAAATATTTTTGGCCGCCCCGTCCACGCAAATATTTCTCTTTTTTTCGCAAGTTTCTAGAAAACTCTTATTTGGAACCTCAAGTGAAGAAGATAGGAATTACTATGGGATACTGGAATCTGCAAAATCTAAATTAAAATGCTTATTTACCTATGATTTCCTTGCTGTAGAGCTACTTATTGAATTATTTAGAACGGCTCGCGATCTCGACTTCAGAGAAGCGATTAAAACAGGTACCTATGGAAACAACTATCAAACTCTAATTAAGGAATTAAATCTGCTGTTGGGAAATAAAAGAATAAATTTAAATGAAGATTTTTCAGGTGTCAACTTTAAATTATATAATAATAGTGAAACTATAGAACTATATCCAGAAGATTTAAGCCACGGCGAACTCAAAAGACTCAGCATTTATATATGGCTCAAGTCTCGTAACATAGAAGATGCTATTATTTTGATGGATGAAGTGGAAATTGCTTTTCATCCAGATTGGCAATATCAAATTATATCAGACCTTACAGAGTGGGCTCCCAGCAATCAATATATTCTCGCAACTCACTCCTACGCATTGTGTGAAGCTCTGACACCAGCTCATGTTAAAGAAATTGAGCCAAAACTTATCAAACAAGAATCTAATATTACAAATGAGTCTTAGTCCACAACAGCTAAAAAAACATTGTGAGGCAATTCTTCAATCTCGCAGAATTAAAAACAAAATTGTGGTATTGTGCGAAGGTGATATTCGGAAAACGCAGGGTAGAGAGTCACCTCAAGCTTATAAAGCAATGGAGCAAATGCCTGATGCTAACTTTTATAAGGCTTGCGTTCCGACATGGTGGAGACAGAAGTTACCGGAATTTTTCAACTGCGGCGATCGCAAAGATGTATTAGACACCTACTCTACTCTTTCAATATTACACGAAAAGGATACCACTAATTCATATTTAGATCCCGAGCGACTTTTTGCAATGATAGATTTAGACTTGCAACTGCAAACGATCGACAATTATATTTTTACAGATACAGAAGCAATTTTTCGCAATCTTTACGAAAAATCCCAGGTGAAAGAGCAAAACGCAGCACAGCACCGGATCTGGATTACAGGTTTGATTCATAAAGAAGCATATTTTCTGACACCTGAACTTCAACCAATATTTGACAATTGTTGTAACGAGCCGATTTATCAGGGGAATCCTGCGGTACTCGCAAATATTTATCTGGATATGGCTGATGCAATTTGTAGGGACTTGGATTTACAGAACAACCTACAGAGAGCGTTCGATCGCATTAGTTACTGTTCGGGATTAGATTGTACTGAAGTTCAAGCATTTCAGGCTTCGTGGAAAGAGCGGTTTCAAAATGCTGTAGATGAAACGCATAGGAATCAGTCGATCGCAGTTTTGCTGACAATTAAAAAAGCTAAGGATTATTGGCATCAAATTAAGCCATCCGGTCACTTTAGCCGGGAAGATTGGATATTTAGAGAGCAACTCTCGTTAGAAATTGGGAGATTTTATTCAGCGCAAAGTAGCGATGTTAAGTCTCATATTCCTTTTTTTTTCAAGACATTGTATGAGTTCGTTTAAATAAAACGCCTCAATTATAATCTTCCATTTTCTATCCATCAGCATCGCTAGGAAAACCAAATTGGTCTGGTAATTCAGCAGAGGTAATTTGCAGAATCTCTAGCAACTTCTTGTATTGAACAGGCGTTAGCTTCGGTACCGATCGCCCCGATTCCCAGTTCCTTACCGTCGCTTCCGTAACTCCAAGTGCTTCAGCTAGCTGCTTTTGAGTCAAAAACCGCTGAACTCTCAGTCGCATTAGGGGCGATCGCTCGGCTCTTTCTGAGATTTCCATAGGCTATTTGTTACTTTATGTTAAAATTTTTACGCTTTTATTAAATAGGTTGACGCCTACCGTTATTTGATTTACGCTCGTAGCAATAGAGATTACACAGCACCAGCTAAGCCACTTGTGCTGTAGGGGAATTGCTGTCTTTTCTTCAATTTGTTATTGTACGCGGTTTTACCGTTACAAAGCATCAAACCTATCCAAAATTATTAGTCAAAGCCATGTTGCAAGATTCATCATCAAACCAAACATCGCCCAATGTTTTAACCAACCAAACCTTTGATGGCGATCGCGAAGCAGTCCGTCACGTCATCATCGGTTCGCCGCTGGGGGTACGCCGAACTATCCACCAACTGCACGCATTGCGCTACGAGGAAGCTGTTCGTTGGACTCATCCGATCGCCATTCCCGACAATCGCATCATTATTACACCCGAACAGGGAGAAATCATGAGTCTGTTAGTCAAATTAATCCGGCTGCAATGAAGTCATAAATGTGCGATCGATCTTTCTAGAATTGAGTCAAAAGTGCTATTCACCAAACAGTAGACAAAAGTGGACAACGACTTCAAACACTGGAGAGATAGCCAGCCTAAGTTACAAACTACGTTTTCAAGGTGATGACACCTACAGGTGCTTTCCAGCTTGTAGCCCTGTCGTCAATCGTTAAACATCCCTATTTGGTTAAGGAAGTGCGATTGATATCACAAGCCCTGAAAACATTGGCGAGGAAAACATTACCCCGAAAGGGAGGACATCCATGTCTAATTTTGTATTTGTTGTGGATACCAATGGACAACCGCTTAACCCAGTACCGCCAGGACAAGCAAGGCGATTGCTAAAACATAGGCTTGCCGCTATTTATCGGCGTTACCCATTTACGATCGTACTCAAATACACAGTATCCGTTCCAAAAATACAGCCCTATCAATTAAAAATCGATCCAGGCTCTAAGGTTAGTGGATTAGCCATTGTCCGAGATGACAAGGTAATCTGGGGTGCCGAATTAACCCACAGGGGACAACAAATTAAGAATGATTTAGAGTCGCGTCGTGCAATTCGTCGCCACCGTAGAAACCGGAAAACTAGGTATCGGCGAGCGCGGTTTTTAAACCGCAGCCGAAAACCGGGATGGTTGCCACCCAGTCTAGAATCAAGAGTAGAAAATATTCTGACTTGGGTGAACCGTATACGCCGATATGTTCCAATTACAGAAATATGTCAGGAGTTGGTTAAGTTTGATACCCAGGCAATGGAAAACCCTGAAATATCGGGTATTGAGTACCAACAAGGAGAACTGGCAGGCTACGAGATTAGAGAATATTTATTAGAAAAATGGGGGAGAAAATGTGCTTATTGCAACGCTCAAAATGTTCCCTTGGAAATTGAACATATTCATCCCTATTCCAAAGGGGGAAGTTCAAGAGTTTCTAATTTGACAATTGCTTGCCGTCACTGCAACGAAGCCAAGGGAAATCAGGAGCTTAAAGATTTCTTAGCACAGAAACCAGAGTTGTTAAATCGGATAACAAAACAAGCCAAAAAACCCTTGAAAGATGCAGCAGCAGTAAATAGTACGCGCTGGCAACTATTCAACAGACTAAAAGAAACATCATTACCAGTTGAAACAGGAACAGGTGGTAGAACCAAATACAATCGTACTCGATTGAAATTACCAAAAACTCATTGGTTAGATGCAGCTTGTGTAGGAGTAGTGTCCCACTTAAAAATATTGACTTCACAGCCTTTGTCAATCGCAGCTAAAGGATGGGGAAGTCGTCAGATGTGCCAGCCTAATAAATATGGCTTTCCGATTAAACACAAGACGCGATGCAAGGAGTTTTTTGGTTGTAAAACTGGCGACATAGTACAAGCAACTCTGCCCACAGGAAAGTTTGCAGGTACTCATGTCGGTAGGCTAATTGTACGAGCAAGTGGAGTTTTTGAGATGATTTCGGCAACAGGAAAGGTGAGCCCAGTGCGTCACAAATACTGTAAAGCAATTCACCGTAATGATGGCTATATGTATGCCTTGTCAACTTTTGTCCAGTAAATCGGCAATTAAAGGCGTAGCGATCGGCTAAACTCGTAGGATACGTTACGCACTTCGCGCTTCGCATCCTAAAAGTTACACAATAGCTGCCAAATTGTCAACCCCTAAAGGTCGATAAATTGTATCTCTTTGCTGATAACTCCGCCCCAAAGAACTAATCGCATTTTGCAAATCTTCGACAGATTGACAACTGCCGCCAAGCGCACCGGCCATTGTAGTAATGTGCTCTTCCATCAATGTACCGCCGATGTCGTTGCAGCCCCATTTCAGCGCTTCTGTAGCTCCATCTAAACCTAATTTTACCCAACTCGGTTGGTGATTGGAAATCAAATTTCCCAAGAAGATTCTGGATACTGCGGTGAGTAACAATGTATCTGCTAAAACTGGTTGATCGCGGCCGACTCGACTCCGCAAAGGTGCCGGTGCTTCTTGCCCGACAAAGGGTAGTAAAATAAATTCTGTAATGCGTGCTGGATAGTCTTGGTCGATCGCAGTTTGTTGGAGCGATCGCACTTTTTCTAAATGCAAAACCTGCTGTTGGGCCGTCTCAATATGCCCGCAAAGCATCGTACTCGTTGTCGGCAAACCCAGACGGTGAGCAGTTCCCACAATTTCCAGCCAAGTTGCCGAATTTAGTTTTTCCGGGCAAATCACCCGTCGCACCGAATCGTCGAGAACTTCCGCAGCGGTTCCCGGCATCGAACCGACTCCGGCATCCCGCAAAGCCGAAATTACATAGCTGAAACTAAGATTATCTTCTCTGGCAATAAATTCTATTTCTTGGGGCGAAAAAGCGTGCAAGTGCAACTGAGGAAACTTATCCTTAATAGTTTTCACCAAGTGCAGATAATAAGGTAAAAATGCGCCGTTCAGCTTAGCTTGAAGATTTAAGCCGCCCTGCATACAAATTTCCGTTGCACCCCGCTGCACTGCATCAGTTGCCTTTTCCTGAATTTGATCTGCATCTAACCAAAAAGCGCCCTCATCTCCCTCGTCGCGGCGGAATGCACAAAAACTGCAATGCTGCTCGCAAATGTTAGTAAAATTAATATTCCGATTGATAACGTAGGTGACAGTATCGCCTGATTGTCGGCGGCGGAGCAAATCAGCGGTTGTTTGAATAGAAGCTCGCGCGTCTGGATCTCTTTGCTGCAAAAGTACCAAGGCTTCTGCAGCAGAGATGTTATAACCTTGTAAAGCTCGATCGAGAATTGCATCCACAGTTTTCTTTTTAACTCAATTACAGAATTACTGACTAGAATTAAGGCGTTTTTATATTTTAACTAATCAATTATGGAGGAACGATATTTTACAATCTCAATTCCTACCAAACCACCCTCAGGATTCTGGAAACTAAAATTATGGGCAGCTACCAACCAAATCAGGTTTTGCCAGTGCCGTCGGGGCCTTTGCAGATTCCTGCTCTACAGACTTTCGGTTCAACTTTTGTACACACAGGCACATCGCTAATTTATTTTTCCCTGGTAATTCCCACCTACAACGAGTGCAGGAATATCCAGAGTATTGTGGAAAAATTGAGCCAATTGCTCGATGGTATCCTTCCCGGCAACTACGAATTAATTGTAGTCGATGACGACAGCCCCGATCGCACCTGGGAAGTCGCCCTGTCCCTGACACCGGAATATCCGCAATTGCGGGTGATGCGCCGGGAAGAGGAGCGGGGACTTTCCACAGCGGTAATTCGCGGGTGGCAGGCAGCTCAGGGTGAGGTTTTGGGCGTCATCGATGCCGACTTGCAGCATCCCCCGGAGACGCTATTGCAGCTTTTAGCAGAAATTCAGCGGGGAGCAGATTTAGCTGCTGCGAGTCGTCACGTTGGCGAGGGTGGTGTGAGCGACTGGAGCGTTGTCAGGCGATTTTTATCGCGGGGCGCTCAAACTCTGGGGTTGGTGATCCTGCCGGGAGTCGTGGGCCGAGTTTCCGATCCGATGAGCGGCTATTTTATGGTGCGTCGCACTTGCATTGCGGGCAAAACCATGAATCCTGCTGGTTACAAAATATTGATTGAAGTGCTCGGCAGGGGGGATATCCGCTGGATTGGAGAAGTTGGTTACGTGTTTCAGGAGCGGCAAGAAGGTGATAGCAAAGTTACTTGGAAACAGTATATTGAGTATTTGCAACATTTGCTGAGGTTGCGGTTTGCCCGGTGGCCGATGGGTAAGTTTCTGCGCTTTGGCATCGTGGGCTTCAGCGGGGTATTTGTGGATATGGGAGTTTTTTACCTGCTGCGGACTTTCCTCGGTTTGGGGCTGACTCGCAGTAATATTATTTCTGGTGAAGTGGCAATTATTAGTAACTTTTTGTGGAATGATTTGTGGACTTTTGGAAATATTTCTAAGCACCAGCCAGGAAACCGCCAACGCTTGAAACGGCTCTTGAAATTTAATACGATATGCTTGATGGGTTTGATTTTAAATTCGCTGCTGGTTAGTTTGCTGTTTGATGTTTTTAAGGTAAACCAGTATTTGGCTAAGTTAATTGCGATCGCAACTGTGACTCTGTGGAATTTTTGGATCAATATGAAACTGAGTTGGCGGGTGACCGACGTTCAAAAATAGTTTTTAGTTTGGCTATTCGTTAGCGGTTATTGGAACTCACAACTAACAACTCCCAACTGACAACTGACAACAGTAAACTCCCAATAGTTTTTAGATGACTGAATTAATGATGAATAACAAACAACTGTTGTTGCTATTTCTGTGGACGGCGATCGCCTTTATTTTGCGCTTTGCCAATTTGGACTGGAAACCGCTGTGGACGGATGAGTTTTCCACTCTAGTGTTTAGTTTGGGCAACAGTTTTCGAGGTGTGCCCCTCGATCGCGCGATCGACCTTTCTACATTATTACAACCGCTGCAATTCCGTGTCGGTGCTGGCATTGCAGATGTCCTAAACCATTTGCTGCTAGAAAGCAATCATCCACCAGTGTATTTTATGCTCGCCCACTGGTGGATGCGACTGTTTGGGCCGACCGAGGATAGTTTAGTTTGGATTGGGCGAGCTCTTCCTGCATTGTTGGGCGTGATTTCAGTTCCAGCTATCTACTTTTTGGGCAAATTTGCTTTTAGTTCTCGTTTAGTCGGTCAATGTGCGGCCGCGATGATGGCCGTTTCTCCCTACGGCATTTATCTCGCTCAAGAAGCTCGCCATTACACTTTAGGAATCTTATTAGTTATTGCCTCTCTTTTTTGCCTAGTATTAGCTGCAAAAAAGCTGCAACAGCGCGCTCCCCTGCCTATTTGGGCTGTGCTGCTTTGGGTAGTTGTTAATTGTTTGGGAATTGCGGTTCACTACTTTTTTGCACTGACTTTGTGTGCCGAAGCAATAGCATTAATTGCTGTTATCTGGCATCAGTTTCAGGGAAAATTGCCAATTGACAACAGCCAGCAGCCTAATATTTGGCAATTTCAAATCCTCTGGCGGTTTTTCGCAGTAGCGATGGGCACTTTGGCTGGCGGTTTAGTTTGGTTGCCGGTATTTTTGTCAAATAAATACGGCAGCGAACTAACTAATTGGATTGTCAGCGGCGATCGCACATTTTTAAATTGGATCGCGCCGATTTTTCAAGCTTTAGCTGGATGGATCACTGTGATGTCTCTGCTGCCGGTGGAATCGCCCAATTTGGCAGTAGTAGTTGCATCGGCGATCGCAATGACAATATTTTTTATATTGGTGCTTCCCATCCTGTTTAGCGCTCTTAAAATTTCCTTAAAAACGCCCGATAGTCGTTTAGGTACTGTTATTTTCGGCGGATTTGTGATAGGCTCAATTTTCCTATTTTTCAGCTTTGCATATATTCTAGGGATTGACCTAACTCGCGGCGCTCGATACAATTTCGTCTACTTTCCGGGGGTGATATTGCTTTTAGGAGCAATCTTGGCGGTTATTTTTAACACACCTACAGCAAAAAGTCAATGGTTTAATTTACGGGCGATCGAAGTTCCGGGCAAAAAAGCAGTGGTGCTAATTTTAGCAATGGGTTTTTTTAGCGGTGTCACAGTAAATTCCAATCTCGGCTATCGCAAATATTACAAACCAGACCTTTTAATTCCGATTATCCGCCAACTATCGAAAGTTCCCGTGTTAATTGCCACTACTCAAAAGACTCATGTAGAAATAGGAGAGTTGATGGGGATAGGGTGGGAATGGGAAAGAAGTTCGGCAACGGATTTTGTAGCGGATGTAACGGATGTTAGGAAGAAAGAAGAAGTTAAAGCCTTTGATTCTCCGCTGTTTCTTTTGGCTAATCAAAGAAGGGATGGGCCGGAAATAGCGGCAGGGACACTTGACAAAACACTCAGTCAATTAGAACGTCCGCTGGATTTGTGGTTGGTTAATTTTCGCGTACCTGTCAATCTAGAAGCACAAAAGTGTCAGGTTGAATCGCGCGAGTTGCCTGCGGTGGATGGGTATGAATATCAAGTTTATCATTGTTCTAACTCATAGGTAAGTCTTAGGCGATGGAGCGGTAGATCGCACTTTCGATTAAAATAAGTGCGTTAGCGCAGCTTTCCGCAGGAATCGCACTTATTTCCTCAGTCGCAACAGTATAAAGTGCGATCGCTCTTGCGTTTAGCAAAAATGCTAAAATTATATCAATCAAAAATTTAAACATAAAAAACATGACTTTCAAGGCAGTTTTTAGTCTTGTTAAGCAGTTGTATATATCCGAAAAGTTACGGTTGATTAAGTGGATGGTTCCTGAGAGAGAACGAGAATTAGTTGTTGCGCGCCCTAGTCGCCGCAAATCATTGTGGGGTTTATGTGCTGGCTTGGGAATTGCACCATCGGCTGCTGAAATAGATGAAGTTCGCGGGTAAAAATGGGCGAATTTTCCCAGGCCGGATTTCTAATGTTGCGTGCCGTAGCTGATAATCATGCAGTTATATGGAGTGTCAATACAATTTGGTAAAGCGGATATTTTTATAGAGTAGGCTGAATCTAACTGAAGCAGCGCGCGATCGCACTTTCGATTGAAATCAGTGCATTAACGAAGCTTCCTGATAATCACCGCTCAGATGCGTAAAACTGGGAAACAACAGGCTTTTAAGTGCGAGCGCGTATGTCCAGATTTATACAAAATTGGCTGCTACAATCCCTACCGGTACTCACTAATGCTTTCTTGGCTTGGCTGATCAACCAACTGCCCGGTAAACAGGACTTAAAAATTCCAGACCCTATCATAATCTTACTGACAGTAGGGTGTCTATTGGCACTTTTTATCCTCGGTGCTATATCCAGTCAGTCTCCGCCGAGTGCAACGCCTGCAAATCAAAATTGGCTTGTTGGTTTTTTACCCCTGGTGGGTGGTGGCATCCTTTACGGACTCTTGAAGGGGAACCACGTAGCCGCCGAATTCAACTCAGCAGTTTTTTATACATCTCTCATTCTGTTTGGTTTGGGGACTGTGCTCCCGCCTGTACTGCTTTTACCGAGACAATGGCAGAACAGGTTGGTATGGGTTCCGCCCGGTTTGGGACTGGCGGTAACGTTGTATTTCATACTGAGGGGCGAAGGGACCGCAGGGTTTTTGGCTTTGGTTGTGACTGTAATTTTGATGTTGTTTATCCATGCCATCAAGTTTCTCATCCCAGTTACTAACCAACTTGCACCGAAGTTTAGGGCAAAGAGACAGCAACTTGCAGATAGTTTTGCAGACGGGATTTGGAATAAAATTGAAGATTCAACCTCACGTTTTCAGCGGGAATATTACAAGGGTTTGACTTATATCTGTCGATATTATCAAACACAGGGATTGGATAGAGATCGAAATCTGAACTTGCAAAAAGTATTTGTGCCTCTCAAAATTGCTGCAACAGAGGCAGCGAATACAAGTCACAAAATGATTCAGCCACTCAAGGATGAAGGAAATAACTCAAATGAAATACAAATTTGGAATTTTTTAGCAGCGATAGATAAGTATCCGGCATTTCGGCGCATGGCAGTGTTGGGCGCACCCGGTTCCGGGAAAACTACCCTTTTGAGAGATTTAACGCAGACTTATGCCACAAAGCAACAGCGGAAAGTGCATCCGAAAGCGCCGAAACTGATTCCGATATTGTTGTATCTCCGAGATGTGCGTCAGGAAATTGTGAACAATAATCAACTCACTCTGGCAGAGTTAATTACTCAGCAGGTACAGCAGCAGCAGCAAAAATATCAACTGGAGAATCCACCGCCTAACTGGTTTGCCGAAAAAATACGTCAAAACAAATGTTTGGTAATGTTAGATGGATTGGATGAAGTGGCAGATGAAACCCAGCGCCAGCAAGTAAGTGGTTGGGTAGACGAACAGATGCAGACATACCCGGACACAGCTTTTATCTTAACCTCTCGACCTTTTGGCTATAAAACTGCGCGGTTGCAACAAGATGTGACTGTCTTAGAAGTGCAACCATTTAACATGAAACAAATGGAACAGTTTATTTGTAGCTGGTATTTGGAAACAGAGGTGATAAGTAGTGCTGGACAAGATGATGCGGGAGTGCGGGCAGACGCTAAACAACAAGCAGATGATTTAATTAAGCGGATTAAAAATAGCACACCTCTGGCGGACATGGCGGTGAATCCTTTGCTGCTAACAATGATTGCCACAGTTCACCGTCGCGGTAGCGCCTTGCCAGGAAAACGGGTTGAACTTTACAAAGAAATTTGCCAGGTTTTACTAGAAAAGCGACAAAGAGCTAAAAATATTGCGGATGCGCTAACAGCGACGCAAAAGCAATCTGTTCTGCAAGTGCTGGCATTTGAATTAATGCAGCAGAAAACTCGTGATTTCAACCTATCCGATGGAATTGATTGGATTACAGACAAATTGGCAGATGTAGGAGGCAGTGGGGCGAATCCAGAGGAATTTATTCAGCAAGTTCGCGATGTGAGTGGGTTGTTAGTGGAAAAAGAAGTAGGCGTTTATGAATTTGCTCACTTGAGTTTCCAGGAATATTTAGCAGCGGTTCAGATTAAGGAATCGAACCAAGAGAGTCTGTTAATCGGAAATATTAATCAATCTTGGTGGGCTGAAACTATCCGTCTTTATGCAGCGCAGAGTAATGCTAGCAATCTGATTCGTACAGTCTTGGCGATGCCATCTCCATCCGTTGAGGAAATGGCACTCGCCTATGATTGCTTGGACGAGGGGTTGAGTGTAAATCCAGACGTTCGGCAACAATTGGAACAAAGGTTAAACGCAGATTTGGAAAGTCTATGACAGAAAGATTCACCTTAGCAGCTAATGTTTTGTTATCCCGGCGTCTGCAAAATCTACTGCGGATTGATGAGAATGTCGAAATTGACATGAGTTACATCACCTGCGCCGAATATCAGCTTTTTATTGATGAGAAGCTGAAAGCGGGTGCACATCGTCAACCTGACCATTGGAAAAGTTACAGATTTCCGCCAGGAGATGCTCAAAAACCCATTACTGGAGTACGATCTAGTGATGCTGAGGAGTTTTGTGAATGGTTAACTCAGCAGCAATCTGCATTGGGATTTAAATATAGACTGCCAACTCTAGCTGAAGTAGAGGAGCATCCAGTTACAGAAAAACAATTAGGATGCTGGTGTTTTGATGGAGAACAGCGAATCCTTGCAGGAATAGAAACTGGACAGAAGCAAACTTGGCAACAGAAATTAGATGAGGTTTTGGTTCTCAACCTCGACCTCTACCGCGTCCTCTACCGCTACCTCAACCTCGACCTCAACCGCGACCTCTACCTGGACCTCAACCTCGACCTCTACCGCGACCTCAACCGCGACCTCAACCTCGACCTCAACCTCGACCTCAACCGCGACCTCGACCTCAACCTCAACCTCGACTTCCACCGCGACCTCTACCTCGACCTCAACCGCGACCTCAACCGCGACCTCAACCTCGACTTCCACCGCGACCTCAACCTCGACCTCAACCGCGTCGTCAATCTCGACCTCAACCTCGACCTCAACCGCGTCCTCTACCGCGACCTCAACCGCGACCTCAACCTCGACCTCTACCGCGACCTCTACCGCGACCTCAAGCGCGTCCTCTACCGCGTCCTCAAGCGCGACCTCTACCGCGACCTCTACCGCGACCTCTACCGCGACCTCAACCGCGACCTCAACCGCGACCTCAACCGCGACCTCAACCGCGACCTCAACCGCGTCCTCGAAGGTCAATTTAAAGCAATTGAAGCAGGCAAAGCTAGTGATTTCCTACTTTTATACTTCCCTCTGCTTCCTGTTATTGTTATCTATCATTTCTTGTCAGTAACTTATGGGGTAATCTTCAAAAATAGAGCGTTGCTAAATATAATTAAGTTAAGCCGTCAAGAAGATGAAGCTATTAGCCGTAAGTATTTAGAGAAGCTCAATGAAATCTACCCACTTTATGTTTACTTAGTATTACTAGATGAGCGGCAAGCGGGTCGGATACCAGCATGGGAGAGTATTCGGATTGTCAGGGAAAGAGTTGAGTAGCAGATATAGCGCCTGGATAGTAGGGACACAACAGTGTTGTGTCCTTTGGCTGCCGAACACAGGATTGTTTGTGAAATAGTATTTTCTAATCTTGCCTGACACTATCGGGCACGCCCACCGCCGAAATACCCGAGATCGCCTTTAAGTTTTGACACCGAATCAACTCATTAAAATCCAAACTGCGCTTTTCTATCTGCGCCACAGCCTCGATCGCCCCAAGCAAATGTCCGGCCGCTTCCGCTTCGTTGTAACCACGCCTTCCCGCTACTCTAATCGCCCCTTCGTCAGCATCTAACTCTACTTGGGAACTGCGGTTGTCGCGCCAAATTCGAGTCATGGCGAGTCCCGTCAAACCGCCCGCGATCGCAGTGCCGATCGCATCTCCCTGCAACAATTCTACAACAGTCCCGACAATTCCCGCCAGAGCCGCACCTTGATAAATATCCGGTTTAAACCACTTAACATTGCACAGAAAACTGACATTCCGCAATATCAGTAAATCCCGCTGCGGCTTAGATAGCAGCCGCCACAAATCAAAATTAATATAAATCGGGCGAGATTGATTCCAAGGTAAAGGAAAATCGCAGTCAATTACCGTTGATTGTTGGGGCTTATTAATAATTTTACACGTCATGCGGCCGGAGGCTGGCATCACATCTAACAGGCGGCGAATTTCTGGATCGGGATTCATAAATTTTGGGGTAATTAGTAATTGGTAATTGCATCTAGATAAAAAAACAATAATATTGGTCAGGGCTTCGTAGCGGCGGGTTTTACCGACAATAATTGCCTAAAACCTACAATCTCGTAAACCCGCGCCCACCCAAGATCTGATTTTATCGAAATCAAAGTTGATGTAGGTTATCCGTTGTGTGGGGGCGGGTTTCTGTAGATTTTTGACGCTAGTTAAATATTGTTCGTAAAACCCGCCCCTACAAGTCCATAGAAGATAATTAAGGGTTTTTCTTGGATTCGGGAGAGGGAGATTTTTGAGCTTTCGGAGCCGCTTTTTCCGCGTTTGCCGAAGGCTTCGGACTGACAATCGCTGGGGCAACTGACGGCTTTGAATTCGCGGCTGGGGATGGCCCTGGTTTTGGAGAATCAGGGGCTGTTAGCGGGGCAGCAGGGGCTGTCTTAGCGCCTAAAATGCTGGCGTCTCCGGTGTCGAAGGTGCCGGCGATGCAAGCGATCATCATTGTCGCTAAAGTGCCGACAAATAATGCTTTCCAACCGAGTTCGGAAATGTCTTTGCGGCGGGATGGAATTAGGGCGATCGTGCCGCCGACAAATATGCCGACGGAGGCTAAGTGGGCGAAGCCGGAAAGGGCGTAACTGACAATTAAAACTGTACGATCGCTCACCAGTTTGTTTGCCGATGCTTCTGCTAGAGTTTGATAGGGAGGAATCGCCGTTTCTAACAACCTGCGACCGATAATTACTGACGCTTGCCAAGAGTCCTCTAATGGAACTCCTGTTAATAGCGTCAGGGGATAAAATAAGACTCCCATAATGTTTGCTAAGGTGACAACTTTGAACAAGTCACCAATTGGGCCGGGCAAAATTGCCAGCCAGCCAAAGAATTGATTGATTAAGGAAACTAAGCCTAAGATTAAAATCAAAACAGCGGCAATTGCCACTGCCATTTTTACACCGTCCAATGCACCAATTATCGCTGCATCGAGAGGGCTAACTCGTTCGATGGGTTCTCCCCCAACAGTCTCTTGTTTGAATTCTTCGCGCTCGGTGTCCGAAATTTCTTCGCCCACAAACTCGCGGCCTTGAGGCTTCGGTTCTTCCTTGGGAATGCCGCCCATTGTCAGGGGCACGCCTGTTTCGGGTACTAAGATTTTGGAGAGAACAAAACAAGCGGGAATGGCGATAATTGAAGCGGAAACTAAATGCCCTAAAATATTGGGAAAAACTGGCTTTAGAAAACTAACGTAAATTGCTAAAGTTGAAGAAGCGGCCGTTCCAAAACAGCAAGAGAGGATTGCACAAAGTTCCGAACGAGTCATTTTCGGCAAATAAGGCTTCACGACAATTGCCGCTTCAATTCCTACGAAGATATTAGCAGCGCCGCTGAGGGCTTCTGCGCCGCTCAACCGCATTGTCATATAAAAGATTTTGGCAAAAAGTTCGGTGATAATTTGAATCACGCCGATGTTGTATAGCAAGGCCATGAGGCCAGAAAAAAAGATGACTGTCGGTAAAGCTCTAAAGGCAAAAATATATCCTAAATTAACTGCCGGAGCTTTACCAGGTATCGGTACAACATTGCTCCCGAATACAAATCTCGCTCCAGCGTCAGCAGCGGTGAATACTCCATCCAGTAAGCCAGTAAACCACTCTAGGGCGATGCGAGTTGGGGGGAACAGGAATACTAAAAATCCTAAGACTAATTGCAGTCCAATGCCCCAGATGATGACGCGCCATGGAATATACTTGGACTGTCGGTTTTCTGAAAAAATCCAGGCGATCGCACATAAGCCAAAAATTCCCAGAAACGAGATAAGATTGTAGATTGACATGAGCCTAGTCCTTGAAATACTTAAGAATGCCGATCGACGGCTGGCACCACATCAGTTATACTATTCATCTGACGGCAAATGCTAAAAAAAAATAACGGGCCGATAAATTACGCACTCAACAGCGTACTGATGTCATTGCTTAGGTCATTCCGAACTCTGCGGATCTTTAGCAAGCCTTGATTTGCCGTAATTACCAGCAGTTTAGATAGAAACTCTAACACATGGAAGCTTTTGCTCCACATCCTCCTGAATGGACTGCGACGGCGGTTCACGCTAATGAGTTTTGCTGTCCCAAGTGCGCTGCAAGCTGCACTGATGCCGCTGAGGTCTGGATTAATCGCCGATCGCCAGTATACACCGAGTTCAACCGCCGCAAGTGGCAAGAATTTTACCGCTGCCAGTGCGATGGCGTTTGGTGGGCTTGGAGTAACGATAGGCCTCCTTCTGAACTTGTGCGTCGCGATCAGAGTTCGGATGACAGTCCGGATGACGGCCCGGATGATGATTTTTAGAACGCTGACAGAATTTTCGATTTTCGATTTTCGATTTTATTTAAAATTAGGCTAAGGTGCGCCTCGGCGCACCCTACATTTAGATATGTTAGCGCCAGTTATCAACTAATTCATCACGTCAAGTATTCCCTTGACTACGCCTTCCATCACTTTTTCAATTAAGCTCAATTCATTTTCGCCGATCGACTCATTTAAGAGCATTGACTGAATTCGCTGTCTGTCATCCCGAGTCAGTTCGCCTGACGAAAATATCCGCTCTACTATTTGTTCAGTTAGAAATGGGAAAGCTGGGGTTTGCATGGTTGGTCTCTAAAAGCATCAATATTTTGTTTTTAACTTTATTAGAGGAGCCAGTTATGGTGTGGGTTTTTGCTGTCCCACCCAATCAGTGCTCCAATCTTAGGACTCTGGGGGGATTTTGTCAATACACTGGCGACAGATAAATACAAAATTTGCCTTAAATTTCCGACATTCTGGCAACGGGTGGTTTGGGAGTGCGATCGACCCCCGGCGGTGGCGGTGTTCGATCGACCTTTTTAAGTTTATTGGCACTTTGGCGGAACATTACAGCTCAAAAAAAATCAAAACGAGAAGAGATTAGAATTGGTAATGGAGAATTGGTAATCGGGAATTGGTAATTGGTAATGGGAAAGTGGCTTTTCCTTGTTTCCTGGGACTCATGACTAATGACTAAGTAGGTGATTACACATAAACATTACATGGGAGGGTGGGTGAGTGCAGCAATAAACTGCTTACAAGTAAAGATACTGGCTCCCCCCGCCCCGCCAAAATATTATTGCTTTTTTGTGCCGATCTACTTAATGACTAATGAATAATGACTAATGACTAATGGCTTCCTCCAATGACCTATTTTCGTTCTGCTCTAATTTTGACATTAGGTTTTGGGCTGCTACCGCTAGCAGTGCGATCGCAACCTGTAGTTCCTGCTACTGACGGCACGAATACTGTTGTTAAGTCCGAGCAAAATCGCACAGACATTAGCGGCGGGCAACTGTCAGGAAACGGCGCAAATCTTTTTCACAGCTTCAGCCAATTTAATCTCAGCGAAGGTCAAATAGCTAATTTTCTAACTAATCCGAATATTCAAAATATTTTAGGGCGGATTTCCGGCGACAATGTTTCCGTAATTAACGGTCTGATTTCTGTAAGCGGTGGCAACTCGAATTTATTCTTAATGAATCCTGCCGGAATTGTCTTCGGTCAAAATGCTAGATTAAACGTGCCGGGGTCGTTTTTGGCGACAACTGCTACAGGTATTGGTTTCGGCGATAGCTGGTTCAATTCGGCAGGAATTAATAATTACAAAGCTTTACTGGGAAATCCCAATCAATTTAATTTTAGTAATTCACAAGTGGGTGCAATTGTCAATGCGGGGAACTTGGCAGTTGGCAGCGGACAAAGTTTAACTTTGCTCGGTGGCACCGTTATTAATACAGGACAATTATCCGCTCCCAACGGTCAAATTACTGTGGCTGCTGTTCAGGGAAAAAATGCAGTCCGTATCAGTCAATTTGGCAATTTATTAAGTTTAGAAATTACTCCGTCTTTGCAGTCAGAAAACTCGGCGGTCGCCCCGGTTTCTTTGCCTCAGTTGCTGACGGGCCCCGGCGTAGCATCAGCCACAGGTTTAACGACTAACGAACAAGGTCAAGTGGTACTGACTGGCGGCCAAACAGTGGCGGCAGTTCCGGGAAGTGCGATCGTCTCGGGTTCTTTAAATGTATTTGCTCCTTCTGGGAATGCTGGCGGCACAGTCAATATTTTAGGGGAAAAAGTCGGACTCTTCGGCGCAAATATCAATGCTTCCGGGACGAACGGCGGAGGTACTGTGCGCGTCGGAGGCGGTTTCCGGGGGATGGAACCAGTGCCGAACGCACAGGTAACTTATGTTAGTCCTGATTCTACGATCGCAGCCAACGCGATCGACCGCGGCAATGGCGGCACTGCGGTAATTTGGTCAGACAATACAACTCGCTTCTTCGGCAATATTAGTGCTCGCGGGGGCATCGCCGCAGGTAACGGCGGCAGAGTCGAAGTTTCCGGCAAAAATGCTTTAACTTTCCAAGGAGAGGTCGATACCCGCGCGACTAACGGCGCGATCGGCAATTTGTTGCTCGATCCGGCAAATATTACGATCGTCAGCGGTAACGGCGACAGCAGCGCGCCATCAACCGGTGGCGGACTCGAAGCGGCACCAGAACCAAATGAAACATCGATATCAGAAGTGCAGTTGGAACAGATGGCGGCCGGCAGCAACGTGGTTCTAGAAACCCCCGGCTACATCACCCTTCAAGACTTGCCCGATAACAAACTTTCGCTGCAAGCGATCGCGGGAGACACCGTAACATTTAGATCGGGCGGAGTGTTTTTTGTCAATGACCCCAAGGATTTAATCGAGACTCAAGGTGGCAACATCAACATTTTCGCCAGCAGCATCTCTCTGGGCGGACTTAATGCTAACGGTGGCAATATCGCTCTCACTGCTAACGGCATTGACTTGAGGGGCGGCAGCAATTCTGTCAGCAGTGCGGGGGGAACAATTCGCTTGCAACCCAACGACAGCCGAGCAATTCGGATCGGTGGCACCGGCGATATTTTGGGCATTTTAGACTTGACGGCAAGGGATCTCGGCGCTTTGGCGGGGGGTTTCGGCTCGATCGCGATCGGGCGCGAAAACGGTAGCAGCTCGTCGATCGCGATCGTCGCACCCATTACCTTCAACAGCCCGCTGACACTTCAAGGCAGCTCGATCGCGATCGACAATCCCCTGAGAACAACCGGCAGCGCTAGCTTGACTCTCGACGCCCCCAAAACCGATCTCAACGCCAACATTGCGACATCCGGCGGCGATCTCACTTTTACAGGAAACGCATCCCTCAATGCTGACGTGGCTTTGAGCACAGAAGCTAGGGGCAACATTCTGTTCTCCGGTAGCCTAGACGGATCTCGCGCCCTGAGACTTGACGCTCAGCGAGTGCTGTTCGGCGGTACAGTCGGTCAAGCTGCACCGCTGGCTAGTTTGTACGTCCACGCCGATAGTACCGAGGTTTCGGGCAATATTGCGACATCTGGCGACATGAATTTCAATAGTAACGTCACAGTCGATCGCACCGCCACCCTAGCCGCCACTACCGGCAATATTGCTTTTGCCAATACCCTCGACAGCACGCCGGGCCGCGCAAATAATTTGACGCTGCGGGCTGGCGGCAACATTACTTTTGACGGCAGAGTCGGTCAAACTCAGAGGTTGGGCCGGCTCTCGGCTGATGCTGCTAGCGTGACGGCGACTTCCACAATTGCAGCCCGCAGTTTGAGCGTTAACGCGCGAGATTCTGTTACCTTCGGAGGGGACAGCACGGCCGCTTTGGGAGCCGATATCAAGGCAGCAAATGTCCTCTTAGAGGGTAATTTAAGGACGGATGGCGGCAGCGTGAACCTGCAAGCAAGCGGCGAGGTTCGGACTGGCAATATTACCTCGAACGGTGGGAGGATTCGAGTTGAGGGGAATACTGTTGCTGCGGGTGCGATCGACTCGTCATCGGCGGGCACAGGAGGCGCGATCGCTCTCCAAAGCAATGCCGGCCCTTTAACTGCGGGAGCTTTGAACGCTTCGGGGACGATCGGCGGAAATATTGCTGTCACCTCTTCATCGGGCATTTCGGCTCTCGATCTCAACTCCAGCAGCACTTCAAACGGCAACGGCGGCGGCGTTTCCCTGAGCGCGACTGATAACATTCAGTTGGGCTTTATCAACGCTCAAGGCGGCACTGGTGGCACTGGCGGCAGCGTTGATGTGACAACCCTCGGTTTGTTTAGCTCGAACAGTGTTTTCAACGATATATCGGGCAATTTTTCCAGTATTTCTACTGCCGGAGGTGCGCGGGCGGGGGCAGTCGCAATTCGCCACGGAGGCGGTATCGATCGACCGTTTGTAGTTGGCGGCGCGATCGATAATGGAACCCGGGGAAGCATTAATGCTGGCGGGGGAAACGCCATTTTGCCCACTTTTTCTTTTGGACAAACTTACACGCAAGGAAGTTTACCAAATCAGATTTCCCTAGTTACCCCGGGCCCCCCCTCTGCTCCGGCACCAATTCCGGCACCAATTCCGGCACCAATTCCGGCACCAATTCCGGCACCAATTCCGGCACCAATTGCCCCACCGCCTGTAGTGCCAGTAGTCCCCGTAAATCCCGAGCCGGCGCTGTCACTTCCTGCATCTATGGAAGTAGAATTGCGATCGCCAAGTAGATACAAACATTCCCCAACTAGCCCGGATATTTTCGCTCCTTCTCGCAGATTAGATGCGGCCGGTTCGGGAGTTTTAGAATTTGAACAAACCTTTACTCGCGAGTACGAAAAATATCTGGACTTGCCCGCAAGAAGACCGATTAGTAATATGTCGGTTATTTACGAAACTCTTCGCAAAAACGAACAAACTACTGGGATAAAATCTGCCATTATTTATATGAATTGGGTCAGCATAGCGGATGCAGGCGCCGCCAAAGAAAATGATTCTGTACTGGTGGCAAGCCAGGATTTATCTAATGTATTGCCTGTGAGAACAAACCTCGCCTCCCAGCCCCCTCATCCCTTAGAAAATAAGTTGACCCAGAGGTTGCAGCCGGATAGCAAAGAAGTTTCCGATGTTCCTAACGGGGAGCATTTAGAATTAGTATTAGTAACAGCTAACGCTCAACCCCAGCGCGTTTTAATTCCGGCGACAACGCGCTGGCAGGTGTTGCAACTAGCCGACGCCCTGCAAAGCGAAATAACTAATCCCCGAAAAAGAAGCAGCATTAGTTATTTGGATACGGCGCAAAAACTTTATCGCTGGTTAATTGCACCAGTTGCCGCAGAATTGGCAGCTTTAAAGATTGACAATTTAATTGTAATTCCAGCAGCAGGTTTGCGGAGCGTACCGTTTGCGGCCCTTCACGACGGCAAAGGCTTTTTAGTTGAGAAATACAGCCTTAGCGTGATGCCGAGTCTGAGTTTAACTGATATCGGCTACGACAATATTGCGGATGATGAAGTTTTGGCGATGGGGGCGTCGGTATTTGAAGATAAAGCGCCATTACCGGCGGTACCGGTGGAGTTAGAGTCGATCGCGCCGCCCGATCGGGGAAAATCATTTTTGAATCAAGATTTTACTCTGGGGAATTTGCAAGCTCAGCGGGCAAATCGGCCTTTTGGTATCATTCACTTAGCAACTCACAGCGAATTCCAGCCCGGGGAACCGAAAAATTCTTACATTCAGTTGTGGGATACTAAATTGCGCCTCGATCAAATGCCACAGTTGCGGTGGAATGAACCGCCGGTGAATCTGTTAGTTTTAAGCGCGTGCAGTACCGCTTTGGGCGACGCAGAGGCGGAGTTGGGGTTTGCGGGTTTGGCGGTAGCTAGCGGTGCTAAATCGGCTTTGGCGAGTTTGTGGGAAGTCAGCGATGAGGGGACTTTGGGGCTGATGACGCAGTTTTACCGGCAGTTGCGGGCCCCCAGACGCGGTGGCAATTTGATGATTAAAGCGGAGGCTTTGCGACGGGCGCAATTGGAGATGCTGCAGGGGCGCGTGCGGATTCAAGACGGGATGCTGCGAGTCGAAGGGCTTTCTATGAGTCTAACTTTGCCTCCGGAAATTGCGGCGCGGGGCGATCGAGTGCTTTTGCATCCTTATTATTGGGCCGCCTTTACAATGATTGGCAATCCTTGGTAATGGAGTGTTGAATGAAGAAGGAAAAAGAGGCGTTGCTGAATCAAGGTATCAATAGTGCAGTAACTGGAAACTCCTGAAATTTTAGGTAATGTATTTAGGACTTATATCGTTTCCGATGCAACCGGAAACCCTATCAAATGTCTCGGAACTATTATATCCCAATACCCATTGTAAAATTCCTGAACGAAAGTGGCCAACGGCTGTGTACGGCCAGATTTGGTGTGTTTTTTTCACATCAGTCTGTAATTCATCGAGCTCATCGACTTCTGAAATGACTTCGGGGTGATAAGCATCGACTCGGAGTTTTCCGACAAGTCTTACTCAAGTTATTAGAGTGATGTGATGAGCTCCCTTGATTCGTTGATAGTCCGAAAATTCCTACCATTGACATACATTTTTATACCTTGGGGTTTCACAGTGTCACTGTAACCAGGCGTGGGATTCATAATCAGCGATAAATTGACAACCAGATTTGACACAAATGTGCTTCGGTTTTCCTTTTTTATTACGGTTTTTACGGCTGTCGGTTGATTTTCACTGGCTTTTATTGCATGGTGATTCCACCTATTCATACTAGAATTATGCAACGCCCAAATCTCCGAGGAAGCTCAACGGCGAGATCTCTTCGCTCTGTTCTGTCTGCTTTTGGAGGAAACTGTAGAGCGAGATCACTCCTAACATAAATCTTTATTTGTACTTTTTTAAGAAATGTAAAAATTAATATTTTTTTATTTAAAGTTTAATTTTCGCTTAAAGGGCAAGCTAGTGTTTATATTAGAGGGTACATCTACTTACAAATTGATAACTGCTAAAAAAATGTGTATTTATTAAAATAGGTTGCAAAGATGATTCACTTAGCTGGTTACGAGATTACTAACCAAATACATGAAGCTAACAATTCTTTAGTTTACCGAGGACTGAGAAAGCAAGACAACCAACGGGTAATTCTCAAATTTCTCAAGCAAGATTATCCGATGCCCGCTTCGTTAGTTAGATACAAGCAGGAATACGAAATTACACGCAACCTCAACCTAGAAAGTCTACCTAAAACCTACAGCTTAGAAAGATATCACAACAGTTTAGTTATTATTTTCGAGGATAGTGGTGGAAAATCATTAAAGCTGTGGTTGGCCGATCAAAAACTTACCTTAGAAGAGTTTTTGTCAACAGCTATTAAAATAACTAGGGCGTTAGGCGACATTCATCAACATAAAATAATTCATAAAGATATCAACCCGAGCAATATTATTATTAACTCGGCAACCGGGCTAGTCCAAATCATAGATTTTGGCATTTCTACTGTTTTAACTCGTGAGAATCCTACCCTAAAAAATCCTAATGTTTTAGAAGGCACTCTGAGCTATATATCGCCGGAACAAACAGGCAGAATGAACAGAGCGATCGACTACCGCACGGATTTTTACTCATTAGGAGTTACTTTTTACGAAATGCTAACGGGGCAACTGCCATGCGATTACAACGATGCAATGGAATTAGTCCACTGTCATATTGCTAAACAAGCAGTACCGCCCCATGAAATTAATCCAGAAATTCCTAAAGCGGTTTCGGATATTGTAGTAAAACTGTTAGAAAAAACTGCTGAAAAAAGATACCAAAGTGCTTGGGGAATTCTCGCAGATTTAGAAGAATGTCTGGAACAACTACAGGCTAAAGGAACGATTGTAGATTTTGCGATCGCCCAAAAAGATATTACAGATAAGTTTCAAATACCTCAAAAACTTTATGGTAGAGAACGCGAAATTGAAACCTTATTAGCAGCCTTCGAGCGAGTCAGCAATGGCACAACAGAAATTATGTTAGTGTCAGGTTACTCAGGCATTGGCAAATCAGCCTTAGTACAAGAAGTTTATAAGCCGATAACTAAGGCAAGGGGTTATTTTATTGCCGGAAAGTTCGATCAATTTCAACGCAATATTCCTTACTCAGCGCTCGTTAAAGCTTTCCAGTCCTTAGTCAAGCAACTGTTAACTGAAAGCGAAATCCAACTCAATAGCTGGAAAGAACAACTTTTAGCGGCTTTTGGTGATAACGGTCAAATAATTATAGATGTCATTCCCGACATAGAACTCATCGTTGGCAAACAGCCACCCGTCCAAGAATTAGGGGCTACGGAAGCGCAAAACCGTTTTAATTTAGTCTTTCAAAAATTCATCCGGATCTTTGGCTCTGTGGAGCATCCCTTAGTCATTTTTCTAGATGATTTGCAATGGGCTGACTCCGCTACTCTGAAACTGCTGCAAGTAATGATGGCAGATGAGGAAACAAAATATTTATTTCTAATGGGTGCTTATCGAGATAACGAAGTGAGCCCCACACATCCCCTGATAATGACTTTGGAGGGGCTGCAAAAGCAAGAGGTTACTATTAACCAAATTACCTTAACTCCCTTAGATATCGGACATATTGCTAACTTGATTGCTGATACTGTGCGTAGGGATAGAGGCGCAGTCATGCCCTTAGCTGAGTTAGTCGTGGGTAAAACTCAAGGCAATCCTTTTTTTGTCAATCAGTTTCTCAGAACTCTCTATGAAGAAAACCTGCTGAATTTCAATTTACTGCAAAGAAGCTGGGATTGGAATATTTCGCAAATCGAAGCAGTAGGCATTACCGATAACGTTGTTGAGTTGATGGTCGGTAAATTGAGAAAAATGCCAGATTCAACTCAAGAGATTTTACAATTAGCCGCTTGCGTTGGCAATAGTTTTGACTTAAATACTCTGTCGGTTGTTCATGAAAAATCTCCCGCTGAAACCTTTCAAAAGCTATTGCCGGCAATTCAAGATGGACTAATTTTAGCCACTTCTGAACTCGGCGTAACAGAAGAAGAAATCGTTCAGTCTCATCTGGTCATTACTACTTATAAGTTTTTGCACGATCGCGTGCAACAAGCAGCTTATGCCCTGATTGAGGAAAGTTCTAAAAAAACAGTTCACTTACAAATCGGTCGCTTGCTGTGGCAAAATACCTCGCCAGAGAAACTAGCGGAAGATATATTTGCGATCGTCGATCATTTGAATCTAGCAATTGAACTGATTAGCGACGAATCTGAACGAATTGCAATCGCTAGACTGAATTTAATGGCAGGACAAAAAGCCAAAGCCGCAACAGCTCATACTGCGGCTACCGAATATTTACAAGCAGGTTTGAGACTGTTAGTAGATTCTAGCTGGGATACGCAGTACAACCTAACATTAGACCTGCATACCGAAGCAGCAGAAGCGGCATATCTGAGCGGCGATTTTGAAGGGATGCAAACATTGACTAATAGCGTGTTGCAACAACCGATATCGCTTCTGGACAAAGTGAAGGTGTACGAAATCCAGATGCAAGCTTATGCGGCGCAGCAAAAATCGCCAGAAGCGATCTCTACAGGGCTGCAAGTTTTGAAGCAGTTAGGGGTAGAATTTCCCCAAGAGCCAAACTTATCTGATATTGGTCAAGCATTCTCCGAAACCGCGTCAATTTTGAGCGGCAAACGAATTGAGGACTTAATCGAACTTACTCAAATGACAGATCCTCATCAACTAGCAATTATTAGGATACTGTTAAGTATATGGTCTTCTGCCTACATAGCGTTGCCGTCGCTAGTGCCTTTAATAGTGACCAAACAGGTCAATTTATCTGTCCAACATGGTAATGCGGCTGTGTCTCCCTTTGTTTATGGTCTATATGGTTGTCTTCTGTCTGGGGTTGTGGGGGATATCGAGCAAGGCTATCAGTTCGGTCAATTAGCAATAAATCTGCTGTCAAAGTTGAATACTAAAGAAATCAGTGCTAAGACTAAGAGTACAGTAAATGCTTTTATCAAACCTTGGAAAGAACATGTAAGGAATGTCATCGAAGGTTTTCGAGCCAATTTCTCTAATGCGTTGGAAACGGGAGATTTAGAATTTGCGGGCTATATTGCAATGCAATACTGCGTTCACTCATATTGGGTAGGTAAGCAACTAACTGTTGTTGAACAAGAAATGGTTTCCTACGGGGATGCTGTTAGTAAACTCAAGCAACAAACTTCACTTCATTATCTCGAAATTGTTTGGCAAACGGTTTTAAATATGATGGGAAAGGCTGAAAATCCCTGCATTTTAATGGGCAAAGCCTACGACGAGCATCATATGCTCCCCTTACACTTGCAAAACAACGACCAATTAGCAATTTTTTATTTGTACCTCTACAAGCTTCAGCTTTGCTATTGCTTTGATAATTACTCCCAAGCAATTAAAATTATCACTATTGGCGAAAATTATTTTGGTTCAAGTATAGGGATGATACTTGTCGCTATCTTCCATTTATATGATTCTCTAGCACGGTTGGCGCTATATCTCGATACTGAAGAATCTGGGCAGCAAGGTATTCTTGAAAAAGTCCAAGCTAATCAAGAAAAAATGCAAAAATGGGCGCATCATGCCCCAATGAATTTCTTGCACAAATATTATCTAGTGGAAGCAGAACGATATCGAGTTTTAGGTGAAAAAGTAGAAGCAATGGAGATGTACGACAAAGCCATTGCTTTAGCTAAAGAAAACGACTACATCAACGAAGAAGCACTCGCTCACGAACTTGCTGCCAAATTCTACTTGTCATGGGGCAAAGAAACGATCGCCCAAACTTATATGCAAAACGCTCACTATAGCTACCAACTCTGGGGCGCTCTAGCTAAAGTTAAGGATTTAGAAGAGAAATACCCCCAATTCCTAGCTAGAACATCAGCCAAGACAACAGCTCAAACAAATGTTAACCGAACAACGATTAAGGCTACTACCACTAGCACTAATTTGGGAGAGACGCTAGATTTAGCCACAGTAATGAAAGCTTCCCAAGCAATTTCAGGT
>NZ_JAUBRO010000127.1:0-2155 GCF_036701945.1 Microcoleus sp. MON1_C1
ACCAGGTTCACTCCACGCACAAAATCCTGATTCATCTAAATATTTTAAGTCAATTCCTCCCGCCGCTGCCTCTAATTGCAACATATCTAAGTCGGATTGCTTCGTTTCTTGTACTATGGGGTCTTGTTTTCCTTTATGACTTTTTCTAAGCGAATTTCCAAATAAACCTTTTTTTTTAGTATCCGTCTTAATCGGTCGGCACTTAGTTTAACAGAACGTTCTTTTTCTAATTTCTGGACTAATTGAAGACTGTTATATGTACGTGGTTCGTTTTTGAGGCATTCTTTTAAAAACTCTATATCTGACTCTTTCCACTTGGGTTTTGCCCCTCGACCAGGCGATTCCCAAAGCCCTTCCATGCCTAGATGCGACCATTTATGTAAAACCTCTCTCACTGTTTGTGGAGTCGAGTTAAAATGAGCAGCTATTTTTTCAACGTACCAGCCATGTGCATTTAATCTAATTACTTCTGCTCTATCTTTGACTTTTTGTGGAACATCCGCAATTCTCAGTTCTAATAGAGTTTTGTCTTGTTGTTGAGTCAGGAATACCCTTAATCTAGCGCCCATATATTGAGTTACCTCAGTAGATGTATTCTCTTTCTTTACTTATTTTAACATACTTCGTTTTTTTTGCGCCGACCTACTTATACGCCGATCGAGCTTTCGGATGCGGAGCAGTGGGAGTTTGATGACGGTATATTTCAGTTTTGTTCGGACAATGTAGTTATCGGTGCTAAAAAACTGAAATTCCGACAAGTGGCTGCTTCTAATGACGGTAGGTGGAGAATTGCTGTTACAGCTTTGCGCGAGCAAAAAGCTACTGTTTTAGCAGCTACAAGTTCACCGGCTAAGATTGTCGAACTCAAACAAGGTGAAACTTTGATAGCTGATTGCGATTTGGTTAAAGGATTTACCAAGGGGATTGAAGAAGATTATCGAAAATTAGGTCATTTTGGGAAAGGGGGTGGAGAGGGTTATGTTTGGTATTATCAGGGGAAAGGTAAATTATTAGTATGTGAAAATGATGCTATGGGTTTGGGTTGAGTTGTTTCATTTTTAAAGTAGAGGTTGCTGGAGCAGGGTTCGCGGAATTTTATTGGGCAAATATACTAAAAAAATTACGCGAAACTATAGACGCTAGCATAAAAAATCTGGCAAGATTATTTTCAGGGTGCGGTTGGATCGAACTGAGATTTTACACCTCTACTTGGCGGATATTTTATGAATGTAACAAAACTGCTCCTACAGCAGGCGGCGCTTAATGTGCTTGTTGCTTTAACAATGGTTCAACCTGGATTGGCAGCGATGCTCGCTGATTCATCGGGGGAACCGAATTTGCTGCCACAGGTACTCGCATACGAGCCTCCCCCGCGCGGAGCACCGGGCGATCGCAAAGACGCAGGCAGCCGCGATCCTCACAACTTCTTAGCTTTGATTCCCGCTACAAATTTAGGGTTGACAGCGATCGCACATCCGACTTTTTGGCTATACTTGCCGGCTTCATTGCCCGATAACATTCCCTTTGAGTTTGTGCTGCGAGACGAACAGCAAGAGGTAGTTTTCCGAACAGTTTTTGAGCTAGAAAAAGCAGCGGGAATTGCGAGTTTTTCCTTGCCGCCCACTTCACCTCCTCTGGAAACTGGCAAGAAGTATCAGTGGTGCTTTTTGTGCGGGAATATCTCCCGCCACGGGTGGGTGGAGCGGGTGGCAATGAAACCAGAAATTTTGGTTCAGCTAGAAACAGCATCTCTAAGGGAGCGCGTTTTGCTGTTGGCTAAACACGGTTTGTGGTACGAAACTCTCACAGAATTAGTTGCACTGCGCGGCAAACTGTTGGGCCAATTACAGGCAGCTACTTTAGAGGAGAGGCTGCTAATTTATGCTGAAAATGATTTGCGGTATGAAGCGCTAGCAGAGCTATGTGGATTTGAGAAAATATCTTCTCTGGCGACTTTGGATGCTGACTGGGAGGCTTTATTGCAGCATCCGTTTGTACGCTTGCACGGGATAGTTTCACCACCGTAACACGCAAGATGCCTGTTCCACAAAGAGTAAGTTTTTTTGTGGGCCTTTTCTTTTGGAGTTTAGACTAAGCAGGTCAAAAAGTGCGCTCGCTGTTAGACTAGCGAACAGTTATCAAGAACGGCAATGGT
>NZ_JAUBRO010000019.1:0-8156 GCF_036701945.1 Microcoleus sp. MON1_C1
TTCCCTTTCATTTATTATCAAACTTTCCTATTTTACCATAGAAATCCATATTTACATCTCAAATGGAATTGCTATAGTGAATTAATGAGAATTAGGCGTAATAAACTACCATTTTTTCAGAGGGGTATGAGAGCTATGTCCTTGATTTTATCAATGTTTTGACGGGGTTGTCACCCCGTCAGGTTAAGGTCGTCAGTGCTCACCCTACAGATATAGTCTGTACGTAATTGCTGAGATCGCATTCTTCACTCTCTCCTCACTGATGAATCACAGGTGGGACGCGTCTCCCACAATACATCTAATGAATAAAGGGCGATCGCTCTTTGTTTTACGGCAGATGTAGGCGGATAGACGCTGATGAATGCCGATGAAGAAAGGGCGAGCACATTACCTGGCTTTTACAATTATTCCTCTCGCCCAACTTCTAGTTGAATGGCTGAAAACCTTTGAGCTTCCAGAATGCAGCCGAGTAGAACAAACAACCGAGAAATAAGCCAGAGATAAAACCAATAATTGATCTAACAACGATGCCTGAAAAACTTCCATCCTCAGCTAGGTGCAACTCCACAGCAATTAATGCCAAGATACAAGAGGTCAGCAAAATGCAGCCAGTTGCTAATAGTTTCCAGCGCACAGGCAGCGTTTCTTTACTTGGGCGAGGTTTAGTTTTGAGCAGCCACACCAAGAACCAAATCGACAAACCGCAGAGTCCGAATATGCCGCTTCCATATTGAAGTAATTTGTAGAGTGGCAGGGACATAATCTTAAATTGCAGAAGTGGAAATCTGACGACAAACCACCCAGTGGAATGAGTGAAATCATCCCACAAAATATGACTGATACCGCCGATCGCGATCGATGCTATAATTATTAAAAATTGTGAGAATGGGAAGAGGGAAAATCGCCCCATAGGTGGCAGTCTATCGGCTACGTAGGAGGGAGCAAGTGCCCGTAGCGGATACTTTAAAACCCAGTGAAACACTAGCAAAAGAACTAGCGAACAGGGCAAACCTTCGACGAATACTCCTGGCACACTGTGCCCGATCGTTCTGACTGGTTTCAGGGCGATAAAATATTGCAAATCGGGTATCATTGTCCCAATTGCGAGAGCTAACAGATCCAATTTTCGTTTAGATAGCAACCAGATGGGAGCTGCTGCGATTGGATGTGCGAGTGTAAAAGGCATTCTGCTAAACTTAACCGTGAAAAAAAATTTGTTAACTGAGGTGGGCAAATACCCACCTCAGCAACTTATCCCATAATCCCACCAAAAAAGTCGATCGTCTCTTTCAACGCTTTCACAAACACATCAATCTCCTCGCGAGTATTGTAAAAATACAAACTGGCTCTGGCAGTAGATGAAACGTTCAAATAGCGGTGCAAAGCTTGCGTGCAGTGATGCCCGGAACGAATCGCGACTCCCTCCTGGTCTAACATGGTAGACAAGTCTTGAGGGTGAATTTCTCCGGCTGTAAATGCCGCCAAAGCTGCCCTACCTTCGCCGTTAATGTCGGGTTGTGGGCCGTAAATTTTGATTTCTGGAATTTGCCGCAATTGTTGGAACATATAAGCCGTTAATTCAGCTTCGCAAGCGTGAATCTTATCCATGCCAATGTTACTCAGATAATCGATGGCTGCGCCGAGGGCGATCGCCTCGCCGATCGCAGGCGTCCCCGCCTCAAATTTGTGCGGCAAATCGGCATAGGTGGAATAATCGAGAAACACGTCAGCAATCATCTCGCCGCCGCCGAAAAACGGAGGCATTTCTCTCAGCAAGTCGAGTTTACCGTACAGAAAACCGATGCCAGTCGGAGCGCACATTTTGTGGCCGGAAGCAACCAGCCAATCGCAATCTATTGCTTGCACGTCTACTATCATGTGCGGCACGCTTTGACAAGCATCAATTAAAACTCTTGCGCCGAAACTGTGGGCAATTTTGCAGATTTCTTTGACTGGACTGATGCAGCCTAAAGTATTAGAAACGTGAACGGTTGACACCAATTTAGTTTTATGGGAAATCAGCGTTTTAAACTGTTCCAAATCAAACTCGTTAGTTTCGGTTAACTCGACAAACTTCAGTACCGCACCAGTTCTTTGAGCAATCATTTGCCAGGGAACGAAATTGCTGTGGTGTTCCATCACCGACAGAATAATTTCATCTCCCGGTTTGAGATTGGTCAAACCCCAAGAATAAGCAACCAAATTAATCGCTTCGGTGGCGTTGCGAGTATAGACAATTTCTTGCCGCGACGCCGCATTCACAAAAGCCGCAACTTTGTCTCTAGCAGCTTCGTAAGCATCAGTCGCTTTGGCGCTGAGAGTGTGAGATCCCCGGTGGACATTAGAATTGTATTTCTCGTAGTAGTCGCGCCAAGCATTGATGACAGCTAGAGGTTTTTGAGAAGTAGCTGCATTGTCTAAATAAACTAGCGGTTTACCGTTGACTTTTTCATTCAAAATTGGGAAGTCGCCGCGAACTTTTGATGCAAGTGTTTTTTCTTGAATAAGTGTCATAAATTTCAGAAGTTAATAATGATTTGGGCGCGGTTGTTGCTGATTATGGGCGGGCTAGAAGCCCACCCCACAAGAACATTTAATGTTTGTAGAACAGGCTTCTAGCCTCTGGGTGATTCTTTTATCCTGGGATAGCCACGCAGGTAGAAAGCATTTTCGCCACGCCAATAATTGGCAACTGATTGAGCATTTCTGCTGCAAAAGCATCGATTAGCAAATAGCGGCTTTTTTCTAAATCCAAACCGCGACTTTGCAAGTAGAAAAGCTCATCATCTTCTAACTGGCTGACAGTTGCACCGTGGGAACATTTAACGTTGTCGGCGACAATTTCTAACTGCGGTTTAGTGTCTACGCGAGCTCTCGGCGACAACAACAAATTCCGGCTCAATTGTCCGGCATCTGTCAATTGTGCGGCTTTGCGAACGAAAACTTTGCCGTTAAATACTGCGCGAGCTTTGTTGCCGACAATGCACTTGTGCAATTGGCGACTTGTACCGTGTGGGTGATTGAAATCGATTAAACTGTGAGTGTCAGATAACTGTTCCCCAAAGGCTACGCTTAAGCCGTTTAGAGTTGTTTCAGTGGCTTCGCCGCGCTGAAAAACTTCTAAATTGTGCCGCGAGATTTTGCCTCCCAAGCTGATAGCATGGCAAGTATAACGGCTATTACGAGATTGCTCGATCGCACTTTTGCCGATATGAACAACCTCTCCACCTTCCCGCTGCAGCCGAACATGATTCACAGTAGCGTTTTCGCCGACAACAACATCGGTTACAGCATTCGTAAATGCAGCGACATTACCGATAGTTGCGTAATCCTCAACCAGGGTCACGCTGCTTCCAGGCTCAGCTATAATTAAGCAGTGCGGCTGGCACATCGTGGGAGATGCACCAGGCGCTGTCAGGAACAGCAAGTGAATCGGAAGGTCGATCGACATATTGGCCGGCACGAACACCACCGCAGAATCAGCCAAACCCGCAGTATTCAGCGCGGTAAACACCTCGGTTTGCTGTCTGTGCTTGCTCAAAACCTCGCTGATGCGCCCTTGATATTTTTCGGGTACATTGGATAGATTACCTGCGTAAAAGTCGATCCTCTTCGAGGGCTCCGCTAACGGCAAATTCGGAAAAACCGACGACTCCACCGTTGACAAATCCGGCGCATAAAAACCGTTGACAAATACCAATCTTAAGGGTAAATCATCCCGATTTTTCACTGGCATAATGATATCAGCCAGCTTAACTTTTGACTGATTGCTCTGGGGTATATGAAAAGGAATTTGTAACACCGACGACAAATCAGTAAAGCGCCATTCTTCATCCCTCACCGTCGGAAAAGTCGAAGAAAGCACGTATTCAGTCGCCACATCCCGCAAACCCTGCAACCCGTAAGCCGGAGTTTTGCTATTAGCAGCCTCCAACTTGCTGCACTGATTCACCAAATCAGTCAAAAACATTTCCCTACTAGCAACTTGCGTATTCATCATCGCGCGCCTACTCCTGCTGCTTCCTCTTCCACAACCCAGTCATAACCGCGCTCTTCCAATTCCAGCGCCAACTCTTTCGGGCCAGTCGTGATAATTCTGCCGCCTTCCATGACGTGAATAAAATCAGGAATAATGTAATTCAGCAACCGCTGATAGTGAGTAATCACCAACATCGAATTTTCAGCAGTTGACAACTGATTCACACCGCCGGCGACAATCTTGAGAGCATCGATATCCAAACCCGAATCAGTCTCATCCAGAATAGCTAATTTCGGTTCCAACAACGCCATTTGCAAAATTTCATTGCGCTTTTTCTCGCCGCCGGAAAAACCCTCATTTACGCTGCGGCCTAAAAAAGAATCATTCATCTTGACAATATCCAGCTTGTCCTCGATTAAATCTTGGAAATCAAAAGCATCCAATTCTTCCAAGCCGCGATGTTTGCGGTGAGAATTGTAAGCCACGCGCAAAAAATCCAGATTGCTAACGCCGGGAATTTCTAAAGGATATTGAAAAGCCAGAAATATGCCAGCCAGAGAACGTTCTTCCGGCGCTAATTCCAGCAAATTTTGACCTAGAAAAGTAACTTCTCCGCCCGTTACCGTATAAGCAGGATGGCCAGCTAATATCTTGGATAAAGTGCTTTTCCCCGAACCGTTCGGGCCCATAATCGCGTGAATTTCACCCGATTTAATTTCCAAATTCAAACCCTTAAGGATTTGGGTATCTTCCACATTCGCCGTTAAATCGCGGACGGATAGCACCACTTGACTATTTTCTACAATCATCTATTTTTGTCCTTTTCCTCAATGCACTTTACAGTTTTTTCTTCTCGTTTTTCTCGTTCCTAGGCTTTGTCCATTGGTGACAAATTAACGTGAAACCGATAGTCCGCCAGGGAATGAATTCCCTGTCTCAAAGCTAAAGTCCTCTGAAGAGGACTGAGAAGAAATTTTTTAAACTCATTAGTCCTCTTTAGAGGACTTTAGCTATTAGCCAGGGAATTCATTCCCTGGCGGACGGTGGGCTTAAGTTGTCACCGATGGACTCGGCCTGGAAGGCTTTCTTGCCCGCCAAAATTATCCGACACTTCCTTCCAGCTTCAGACTCAACAGCTTATCAGCTTCCGCCGCAAATTCCATCGGCAACTGATTGAAAACATCTTTACAGAAACCGCTAATCATCATCGAAATAGCATTTTCTGCAGAAATTCCCCGCTGTGCGAAGAAGAATAATTGCTCTTCCCCAATCTTAGAAGTTGAAGCTTCGTGTTCCACTTTAGCAGTGTGGTTCTGCACTTGAATATAAGGGAAAGTATTCGCTTGAGCGTTATCCCCAATCAGCATGGAATCGCACTGAGAGTAATTGCGAGAGCCTTTAGCATTAGGCCCCATTTTCACCAAGCCGCGATAGCTGTTCGATGAATTACCCGCAGAAATTCCCTTAGAAATAATCGTGCTGCGAGTATTTTTACCAACGTGGATCATTTTGGTGCCGGTGTCAGCTTGCTGCTTGTTATTTGTCAGCGCTACCGAGTAGAATTCGCCTACCGAGTTGTCGCCGACTAACACGCAACTGGGGTATTTCCAAGTAATTGCGGAACCGGTTTCTACTTGTGTCCAAGAAATCTTAGAATTAACTCCCTGACACAAGCCCCGTTTCGTCACGAAGTTGTAAATGCCGCCTTTGCCGTTGGCGTCGCCGGCGTACCAGTTTTGCACTGTGGAGTATTTGATGTCGGCATTGTCCATTGTTACCAATTCCACGACGGCGGCGTGCAGTTGATTGGTGTCAAACATCGGCGCGGTGCAGCCTTCTAGGTAAGACACAGAACTGTTTTCTTCTGCAACAATTAGGGTGCGCTCGAACTGGCCGGAATCTCCGTTGTTGATGCGGAAATAGGTTGACAGTTCCATCGGGCATTTGACGCCTTTGGGAATGTAAACGAAGGAACCGTCGCTGAATACGGCGGAGTTGAGGGCTGCGAAAAAGTTATCGCCGACTGGTACGACGCTGCCGAGATATTTTTCTATTAATTCGGGATAATCTTTGACGGCTTCTGAGATGGAACAGAAAATAACACCATCTTTTGCTAACTTTTCTCTAAATGTTGTGGCAATTGAAACGCTGTCGAAAACGGCATCGACGGCAACATTTCCCAGCCGCTTTTGTTCGGATAGGGGAATGCCGAGTTTCTCGAAGGTTTCTAGCAGTGTTGGGTCAACTTCGTCCAAACTGTTGAGCTTTTTAGGCTTTTGTTTGGGCGCGGAATAGTAGATAATTTGTTGGTAGTCGATCGCGGGATAGTTGACGTGGGGCCAGGTGGGCTCGGTCATTGTCAGCCACTTGCGGTATGCTTTGAGGCGGAATTGCAGCATGAATTCCGGTTCGTTTTTCTTGGCGGAAATCAGGCGGACTACATCTTCGCTCAAGCCGCGGGGGATGGTGTCTGACTCGATGTCGGTGACGAAACCGTATTTGTAGGGCTGGTTGACTAAGGTTTTGACTGTGGTAGAACTCATTATTTTGCGTGTTCAGTGTTCTAGATAATGCTCTCTGGATGGCAGACGGGGCAATGCCTGTCTGGGCTTGAGCGAGTTCTGCTGGACTGCTCTGGGAAGTTAAACAACAATTTTGTTGCTTTACTATATTTTAAGCTACATTAACAATAGTGATATTGTCAAAGTCAAATTAATAATTTTTTGTGAAGATGATGGAGACTACTCAGCAGACTTCCACGAAACAAGAGATCCTGCAATATTTGCTCAAGGGGGGGCAGGGGACGGCTCTTGAGTTGGCGGAGTCTTTGGATATCAGCCCGCAGGCAATTCGCCGTCACTTGAAGGATTTGGAAGCGGAAGGGCTGATTCAGTATCAGTCGGTTCAGGCTGGGATGGGGCGGCCGCAGCACATTTATGAGCTTACCAGTCAGGGGCGCGATCGATTCCCGAATCGTTACGGCGATTTTGCAGTCTCTTTTTTGGATACTTTGGCGGAAACCGTCGGCCGCGAGCAAGTGATTACTATCCTGCGAAAACAGTGGCAGCGCAAGGCTACGGACTACCGGCGGCTAGTGGGTACGGGTTCCCTGCAAGAACGGGTGACTAAGTTGGTGGAACTTCGCAGGGCTGAGGGTTACATGGCTGAGTGTTATCCTGTAGAATCTGTAGAGGTTGGGATGTGCGATCGCGCTGGTTTGGGCGATCGATTTGTGTTGATGGAACACAACTGCGCGATTTCTAATGTTGCTGAAACTTTTCCGAGTGTGTGTGGCAATGAGTTGGAAATGTTTGCAGCGGTTTTGCCGGATTGTATTGTGGAGCGGACTCACTGGATTATTAATGGGGAACACCGCTGCGGTTATTTGATTGCAAGGAAGAAGGATGAAGGAAGAAGGATGAAGGAAGAAGGATGAGAATTTCCAATTCCCAATTACCACTCCTAAATTCCAATTACTAATTACCAATTACTAATTACCAATTACCAATTTTTAATATATGGAACCGCTAGCAGATTTTTTAAAGCCGGAAGAGTGTGCCGAAGTTGATATGGCGCTGCTGTCGTCGAAGGAAAAGTTTTCGGCGCGGGTGGCAATTTATGCTTTGAGGGTGCTCAAGCAAATTTCTGGGGAGACTGGTTTGCCGGTGGCTGAGGTGACTAATGGGCAGGTGATGGATTGGATTAAGAATGATGAGAGTATTAAAGGGTCGATCGAACTTGATGCTAGTTTTGAAAACTTTTTTACAAATTTGGTGGTGGCGTCTTTGCGGCCTTTGAGGCAAATTGCGACAGAAGCCGAGAGCCCGATCGAACAATTAACAGTTAAGCAGGTCGTGGCTTGGTTTGAGAAGGACGGGAAAATTCGCAGAGAACAGGGAACCGAGGCGGCTTTTTTGGACTTGTGAGTTAAAGGTCGATCTAGCACACTCCCAAATAATACGTCACACTCCGCTATTGGGGGCTGTTTCGGGCGATCTAAAAAAAACTTTTGACTTTGGGGTTGACAGACAAAGGAAAACTTGATAAGGTAATTAAGTCGAGCGAAAGAGATGCAGCGCATCAAGCTTAGCATTAAGCTAAACGCAGACACAGGATTAAAAGTTTTCAAAGCTTTCCTGGTGCTTATGATGTAATGGAACCACTCCGATCCATCCCG
>NZ_JAUBRO010000019.1:8256-125876 GCF_036701945.1 Microcoleus sp. MON1_C1
AAAATAGCTCAGTGCCAGGTTAATAATAAATTAAAGCTCTTTTCCCGCAACAACGGAAAAGGGCTTTAGTTTTTTGGTGAATTATTAGTCATCTACACAAAAGCTCGTCTAGGGTCGGCAGGATGCCTAACCCCTACTCCCCACAAGAATTGTTAGAGAGGTCTTTGGTGCGAGTTTTGTAGAAATCTCAATATTCTGGGCCAGGAACAGATGTTGGGTCGCTCGAACTTGATGCGAGTTTTGAAAAGTTTTTTACGAATTTGGTGGCGGCGTCTTTGTGGCATGAGAGGCAAATTGTCACAGAAGCCGAAAGGGCGATCGAACAATTAACAGTTAAGCAGGTCGTAGCGTGGTTTGTGAAGGATGGGAAGATTCGCAGAGAACAGGGTGTCATGCGACGTTTTTAGATTTGTGAGTTAAAGGTCGATCGCTCGCACCCTCAAACCCGGCCTCAAACCCCGATAATTCCAGCGGTTTCGGGCGCTCGAAAAAAACTTTTGACTTTGGGGTTGACAGACTAGGGGAAACTTGATACAGTAATTAAGTCGAGCGAAAGAGATGCAGCGCATCAAGCTTAACATTAAGCCGAACGCAGACACAGGATTAAAAGTTTTCAAAGCTTTCCTGGTGCTTATGATGTAATGGAACCACTCCGATCCATCCCGAACTCGGTTGTTAAACGTTGCTATGGCGAAGATACTCGGCGGGTCACTGCCCGGTAAAATAGCTCAGTGCCAGGTTAATAATAAATTAAAGCTCTTTTCCCGCAACAACGGAAAAGGGCTTTAGTTTTTTGGTGAGTTACAGATGTTTATAATATGACAAGTGCGTAAGTCCAGAGCTTGTTGCGTATTTAAAGACGAGTAGGAATTATCCCAGGCCATCATTAAAGGAGTTAATGCTAGAGCCACATCAGGCAATTACCAAGTCGAACGTTTTATATTTAATTAGGTTGACTTACTTAATCTCCCTTTCAAGGTAGTATATGGGTAATAAAAAACTATGGACTTGGGCAGATTTATGTTTCAAAGCATTACTTCTCAAATAAATGGTTCTTCTTCCTTCTTGTCATATTTAGTAATAGTATTAGGCTTTACTAGCATAGCGTCTATAGTGAGTTGGCGATGGTGGAAAGGAAAGGAAACGTATAAATCGCTACAATCACTCCCTTCGCCTCCCCAATATTGGGTGTTAGGAAATCTGCCACAAATATTAGCAGCAGTAAAACAGAAGAAATTATTTCAGCAATTTTTTGATTGGAGCCAGCAGCTAGGCCCGATGTACGTCATCTGGAATGGCAGGACTCCAGTTGTGATTTTAAGTAAACCAAAAGTAATTGAAGATACCATTATCAATGGAATGAGAGATGGTAGCTTAATTAGACCCAAGCAATTACGCGAAGCATGGAACGATATCAGCGGTTCTATTATGCTTGGAGAAACTGGAACCGAGTGGCAGTGGCGACGCAAGGCTTGGAATCCGGAATTTAGTTCGAGCAATCTTTCCAAATATCTGGAAATAATTAGCCAAGCTTGCGAACAAGTCATTGAGACGCTCAAACAAGTTGCACCCCCAAAAGAAGTGGAGGTAGATCCTCTGTTTGTGGAACTAACAATGCGGGTGATATCCTCTCTTGTACTAGGTATTCCTGTAGATAGAAATAGTACCAGTCAGGAAGGTTCCCCCCTGGAAGTTAGCAAGGTATACGAAGCGATGTCTGTTGTAGGTTATCGATTCCTGCGACAAGCTACGGGCGAGAAAAGATGGATGAAATATTTGCCAACTCAGAATTCACGGGATTATTGGGCAGCAAGGCGATATTTAACGGAATTCCTTACTCCCCGCGTAGACTTAGCTTTACAGATGAGAGAACAAAATCAAAATGATTTCCCACAAGTCAGTAGTTTGTTTAGGGAATCAATGTTAGTCAAAATCGCGGCTAAAGAGCCAAAATACGATCGGGAAACCTTAATTTCAGAATCCATTGAACTATTAATAGCTGGGACTGACACCACAGCCCATACTTTATCCTTTGCACTTGGAGAGTTGAGCTTAAATCCAAGAGTGTTTCAACAAGCACGGGACATCGTTGACCAAGTTTGGCAAAAACAAAGCGGGATTAACCTAGAAAATCTCAAAGAATTGGCTTATATTCGTGCCATTATCAAAGAAACACTGCGGCTTTATTCAGTTGCCTCCGGCTCAACTACATTAGAGGCTCAACGGGATACTGTAATTGACGGTACAGTGATTCCGCGTGGGACGAGAGTATCCTGGTCAATGCTTGCAGCCGGAAGAGATCCAGAAGTTTATGCTCATCCAGAGGAATTTCTGCCGGAACGTTGGTTAGACAAGAATAAGGAAACAAGTTCACTGCCAATGATAGACTTTGGCTCAGGGTCGCATCGTTGTTTAGGAGAGCATCTATCAATGCTGGAAGGAACGATGATGTTAGCATTATTGGTGCGCCACTTCGATTGGGAGTTAGTCAACGGTCGTTCTTCTCTGGAACAATTACAGCAAAACCTGTTAATTTATCCGTCAGATCGAATGCCAGTACGCTTTCGAGAGAGAAACTGAGCCTAAACCTTTCAAACACCGCAATTTTTAGGAATATACAAGATAGGCCGATTAACGCTCTTCTGTGACTCTAAGCAGAGGAAAATAGGTAATCAGGGGTAAAATTCGTTTTAGCAATAAGAATGGGAAAGAGATTCATCAAAGAAATCAGCCTAGGAAATTCCAAAGATTATTGCGGAATCGGAAATATCTTCAACCAGCTTTGGATAAGATTGAAGTAGATCCAGCATATTCCATTTATATGCGGTACACACAATTTTGTTGTAAGTAGCGATCGACTTCCTCGAACCATTTTGCCCAAGCTTTGGCAATATCCTCTGGGAGTTTGGGCTCAGCTATTCTATTTGGGTGATTGTGCATCCCAAAGTCGATAAAGTTGCTAACTTATGGCAAGAATGATTCGGAAAATTGCAGCAATTTGGCTATCGCAATATCACGAATAGTCATAATAATTGCCCATTCCAGTCGTTTTTATTTTAATACAATCATAACAAGCGATCGCCCTTATTTTAGCTGTCAATAGTGGGCGATCGCCTTCCGCCTTCCTCATAGCTAGAATCGCGGGCAAAAGTTGCTGCCTAAACTGTGCTATATTTTTGACCGATTTGTCGAAGCAATTTAGTGAAATTGTCCTTGTCAGATTCGTTTTGAAACGTATCTACTACCTTTTTTAACCTAGACAAGTCATTGGTATAGTTCTTGTCAGATAGCTGTGACACCAATTGCGACGAGAAAAATTTTACTAAATCAGGTTCATTAGATAAGACATCTACAACATCTTTCAACTTAGACAAGTTCTGACTGTAGTTTTCGTCGGATAAAATAGCTACAGCACTTTTTAATTGTGGCAACTTGTTTTTATACTTCTCATTAGAAACCAGATCCGATAAGTTTTTGTCACTACCCACTATAGTTACTAACTCTTGCAACTTAGATAAATTGGTAGAGTATTTCTCGTCTGACAAAATATCTACTACTTTTTTCAACTTAGACAATTCCTGTTTCTGCTTGGCGTCAGAGAGCAGTGAAGTTAATTTGCTTCCCTTATTTACAAATGTTGCTAAGTTTTCATAGTTAATTGAATCAGCTTCTGAAACTAGAAATACTTTCCAAGCCATTTTTTCGTTGGTAAATACAACCCCCTCTTTGGCATCATTAAAAACACTATTGTTTATCAACGCAATTACTTTTTCTCCAGAGTCAATAGATAGCCATGAAGACAGGGCGTTTGACAGTTTATCTAAGGGGATATTAGGAGCAGAAAATCCCTCTTTAATGCCAGATTTTGGAATTACATTCTTTTGAAAAATTTCTCCCCAATAACCGGGAATTATATCTTCAGTATAGGTGTAGGTTCGAGTTTCTAACTGGTGCAGCACGGATGAATCGCGAGTCTTTTCAGATGAATCGTGAGTCTTTTCAGATTTGAGCAATAACCAAATCATATATGCAGTACCCCATGCAACAAGAGCAGAACCGCCCGTGATTAAACTGAGTCCACCAAGAGCCGAAATAGTTGCAGTAAGAGCAGCAGCACCAGACAATGTACCGGCTACTTCCAAAGCAGTCGCAGCAGTCCAAGCAGCTAAAACAGTTGCAGTACCGGCGATTGTTCCTGTACCAATTGCAATTCCCAGATTTTTTTGGTCTGCGCTATCCATTTCTGAAACTAACGCAATAGAAAGTATTCCTGCTGCTCCTATTAGCGCGGAGCCTCCTGTTACGAAGGCTAAACCACCCAGCATTCCTAAACCACCAGCCGCGACAGAACCACCACCTAGAAAAGCTAAAGTCGCGTTGGTTGCAGCCCCTCCTGATAAACTACTAATAGTGACACCTGTTGCTGTTTTTACTCCGATCATACTCAGTATTTTCTGAGCAACTGGAACAATTGCTTCTCCTCTTTTTTTAGCATCGTTCATCAGTTTTTGGAATTCTTGAGCAGTTGGGACAAAAGCATCGGCTTTTTCACCAGAAGCAACTTGATTATCTAAATTGTGTTTGCTTGCCATTGAGTAAACAACTTTAGCATTTTCGGGAATTTCAGCATTACTGATGAATGAGTCTAGGGATTTTAAAGCTGCGGCATCTTCTACTCTTTTCCCAGCACGTACCTGCTGATAAGTTGACAGGTACTTTTCCTGTTGAGCGGGAGTTAATTTTTGGTTGTCCTTGATCAGTTTTACAACAATAAAGTCCACTGTTAAGGCTGCTATCTTGGTACTGGCTGAAAGGTAGTATTGTTTGATTTCTAAAGGCAGTGCCGACGCGGCAACAATTGAGTCAATCTCTGTGAGAGCCTTAAAGTCAGGAACCGGTTCGCTGGCACGGACGGAGGCAAAAGTTCCTCTAATTAGTTTCTTTTCTGCCTCAGTTAGTTTAGATTGACTTAATGCCATTTCAATGGCTTGCTCAGTTCCGAGTAAGCGCGAATTGTTACTTGCGATTTGGTAACGCTCTTTAATTGTGCTGTCTAGCTTTGAGGACGATATCACATAATCAAGAAAATCCAAGGCACTCACATCGTTAATATACTCCCCATCCTCGATTTGCTCATAAACAAATTTGCATTTAGCTTTGCTTGCTTCTTTGATAAATTGCGTATTTTTGTCAATTTCTTGGTAAATTTCCTCTTTTATTCCGAGTTGTCTATCGTATAAGGTATGCAAAACTACAGTAATATCTTTACCTTCTTGACCGCGCCCTTTGATGGTAATCTCTTGGCTATCTTGGGTTTTGGAGGGAATGGCTACCTGACAAGGTTCTCCCGATCGCAAAGTAAATGTTTCTTTTCCTCCGTTGCGGGCTGTGGTATAAGGAACAAAAATATGATATGTCTCCAACCTAGAAAGATTTTTATCTGATACCTCGCTATCAGCCATAGCGCTAGCTGGATCAAGCAAGTCTTTTGTCAATAAAACCAAAGTACCTAAAGCAACATAACTAAGAAAAGAGCGACGGTTGAGAGGAGAAATATTTAGGTGAGTCATAACTAAGTATTTGTAGGTTGAATGTAGTTTTTAGGCGAAATAATCAAATCCGAACTCTAATTTATCAAGTTCGTTACTTCCAAATTTACTAGCAAACTTACCCTTAGCCCTAGTGGCCCACCCCAAAGCCTGTGCTTGCTCATAAATCAGATGAGCTTGTTTCTTTGGCGCCAATTTTCCTTGCGACAAAGCAAACTCACTCTATTAAATCAGCGACACCCAACTTTGTCAACAGGTGATTGACTACAAAACTGCGTCTGTTGAGCAAACTATAATTAAGCCAACAAAAACATCCGCGTGGCCAGATTATTTTGCAACTTGCCTAAAATCGCCCGATCGACTATTCTTCCTAGTAGATATCATCTTGATATAACAACAAAGAAAACATGACAGCAATATTACCGCCTTGGATAGTTTTAGAATCCCTATTGCACAACTGGCTACTAGAAGATATCGGTAGGGGCGATCGCACAACATCGGCCTTATTTCCCGCAAACAGCATCCAGGGTACTGCTAAATGGATTGTCAAAGAAGCTGGAGTCATAGCCGGATTGCCAATTGCCGATCGCACATTTAAACTTTTAGACAGCAGCCTCAGTTTCATCCCCCAAGTACCGGAAGGGAAACTGTGCCAAAAAGGAGAAGTAATCGCCGAGATTTCCGGCAATTTCGATGCGCTGCTAACCGGAGAAAGAGTAGCATTAAACTTGGCAATGCGTTTGAGCGGCATCGCTACATTAACTCAGAAATATGTTGACAAAATTGCCGATTTACCCGTGCAATTAGTGGATACGCGCAAGACGACGCCTGGATTGAGATTGTTGGAAAAATACGCAACTCAAGTCGGCGGTGCTTGCAATCACCGGATGGGATTAGATGACGCGGTGATGATTAAAGACAATCACATTGCGGCGGCTGGGGGAATTGCAGAGGCGATCGCCCTAATTCGCAATTCTATCCCCTATCCGCTGACGATCGAAGTCGAAACCGAAACTATGCCTGAAGTAGAGACAGCTTTGCAGCACAAAGCCGATATTATCATGTTAGATAATATGTCCTTGGATTTGATGCGGCAGGCTGTGGCAATAATTCGCGAAAAGAGCGAGCGGGTAAAAATTGAAGCTTCCGGCAATGTTACTTTAGAAACAATTAGAAGTGTAGCCGAAACCGGAGTTGACTATATTTCTACCAGTGCTCCGATTACGCGCTCGACTTGGCTCGATTTAAGCATGAAAATTAATAGTTAGTTGACTGTTGACTGTTGACTGTTGACTGTTGACTGTTGTTATATCAAATGCGGGTTAAATACTTTCTTTATCTCTTAGTCTTTTAGAGAGGAACTTCGTTTGTGTTCTCGCGTTGCTAGCCGTTTCAAGCGCTTAGTGATAAAGAAGTTAATAACCCCGGGTTTAGTATCATTAGTCAGTAGTAACAATGCCAATTCCCAATTACCAATTCCCGATTCCCAATTCCCAATTACTTAGAGATAAAATGAACCCAAAAATTCCCGTCAGGCATACAGAGGCTGCGGATTAAGCGGTAAGTATAGTGCAAGTAAGCACCGCTGACACTTGTATCGTAGCCACTTCGGAACCACTCGCCATAGGGATCGTGAACGAAGAATCCCTCGCTGTCGTAGCCTGATGCAACTATAATGTGACCGAAAGACGTGAAGTATCCGTGGATGACAGCGGGATTTCCACTGGCTAGCCAATCTTGAACGTCATCAATAGTTGCATTCTCGGTAAAGAAATCTTGAGCGCCGTAATCTTTAACAATCTTTGCTAAATCGTAGGGGTCCCAGCGACTGTAACCTTTGGCGATCGCATATTCGTAGAGTTCGTCTTCATATTGCCCGGTTTGTTTGCGCCGTGGCACCCTCAAAAAGTCCATACACATCGCTAATGAAGTTACATTGCAAGAACCTGTAGGATTATTCAAGTTATCCAGTTGCGATCGGTAAGGAATGCCCAGCCTGACAGTTGGGGGATTCGGTTTGGGATAAAACAGAACGCTGTCTTGAGTAATTTGAGCGTGTGCTCCAAAAACATACCAAATTCCTGAACCTTTGAAAGACTCGTTGCGGAGAGCAACTCTGATGTGACCGCGAGCCGGAGCAAAAGCCAGAATCTCAAACTCTTTTCCGGCTGGTATTACTTGTTTTTCCGAGTCGTGAAGTTGAGAAGACGCCAGCGGTTTTGATTTAAAAATGGTGTCTCTGAGCGTTTTCAGGATCAGGGGATGTGTGGGAATCTCCTCTGGTTTGGTTTCAATCAGCTTTTTGGCTGTGACTGCTCCCAAAAAACCCGGTTCGCCGCACTTCATCAGAGTTTGAAATCGGTGGAGGGTGGCGGTAGAGAGAGGGCCAAAAATTCCGTCTACGGGAGGCTTCAGTAAACCCAGGTCAATGAGGCGGCTTTGAATTTGACCACTGAGTTCGTCGTCTGCAGCAATTGCTTTGGCATCGTACCTAATTTTTGAGTTGAGAAAGTTTTGTAATTTCATGCTTGCGTGCCCCTGTCAATCGATTTTAGATTCTAGATTTTAGATTTTAGATTTTAGAATTACGATCGCCGATAAATCTGGTTTCCCTAGACTCAATTGCTTGCTCGTGCATAATTCCCAATTTATCGTCTCATAAAATTACGGTAATTTTGCCGAGCAATAGATTTTAGATTTTTGATTTTAGATTTTAGATTTTAGAATTACGATCGCCGATCGATCCGGCTTCCCTAGACTAAATTGCTGACTCGTCAATAATTCCCAGTTTCTCGTCTCATAAAATTACGGTAATTTTGCCGATCGCCCATACCTTAAAGGCTTCATATTAATTATTTGACACAAAACCTTCAAGGCGCGGGTCGATCGAATTTCACGCACTATTGACTAAAAATCCCTCGTGCGCGTTGACATTGTTTCTGCCGAATGCCGAATGCCGTTGGATGGCTCAAAAGCAGAGGGATGGGAGAATTGCCCTGTTGAGGCGAAGTCAGATTTATGCTTCGTCGGGGCGAATTACCACAACACCCATCGCGTCGGGAGACAGATATTTGACGGCGGCTTCTCGGAGATCCTCGGCAGTCTGAGCTTGGATGCAGGCGGCATAGTTGAGGGCGGGAGCGATATCTCCTACCATCGACTGATAGTAACCGTACAAACTTGCTCGATCGCTCGGAGTTTCGTTACCAAAGATAAACCGATTTGCTACTTGGGTGCGGATGCGGGAAATTTCGGCATCTGTCACCAGTTCGGTTTGGAGAGTGCGGATGTGTTGGACGATCGCAGCTTCCACTGCTGCCAAGTTTTCTGTCGCTAGTTGAGCGGAAATCGAGAATACACCGCCAAGTCGCTGAGTCATGTTGCTGACCGAAATTGACGAAACTAGCCCTTTTTCTTCGCGCAAATCCTGAACCAAGCGAGTTGTGCGGCCGTGACCCAATATTGTCGCCAAAACGTCCAGGGCATAAGTTTCCGACATTTCCATGAAACCTGGCACTCGCCACATCACGATCAGTCGGGCTTGCTGAAGGGCAGAGTCTACAAATTCGCGGCGGACTGTTTCTGTAAACGGCGATTCTTGGCCGTAGTTCAGGATTTGGGGTTCTGGGTGAAAGTTGCCGACAGCAGGCACATTTATTTTGTTGTGTTGTGCTGTACTTTTTGCTGCAAAACTGTCTGCGACAATTTCTATTAGTTGCTCGACTGGCAAATTGCCTACAGCTACGGCTGTCATCGCCCCTGGCTGATATCTGCTGCTGTGGAAATCCCGCATTTGTTGGGCTGTCAACTGTTCGATTACCGCAGTCGGGCCGAGTACCGGTCGCTTGTAGGGCAGGACTTCAAAGGCTAATTCCATCGATCGCTGATAGGTACGGCGGCGGGGATTGTCTTCCGATCGTCTAATTTCTTCTAACACTACCAGCCGTTCTCGATCGAAGGCGTCGTCGGGAATGCTGGCGTTGAGCAACACATCGACTTGCAGGGGAGCTAGTTCGGCAAAATCTTTAGGGGCTGTGGTGATGTAGTAGTTAGTGTAGTCTTGGCTGGTGGCAGCATTGGTGACAGCGCCGCGTTGCTCGATCGCGCGCTCAAATTCGCCACTGGGAATGCTGGGAGTTCCCTTAAAAATCATGTGTTCTAAAAAGTGAGCCATACCGTTAATGTCGTCTGGTTCGACGGCTGAGCCTAAATTGAGCCACACGCTGAGGTTAACAGCATCGACCGGCAAGTGTTCGGCTATAACGGTGAGGCCGTTGGGGAAATGGCGGATTGTTGGGGCGTTGAGGGGCGATCGGGAGGAGGATTTGAGTAGGGTGGATGTCATTGCGCTTTTAAATTTATCTTGTTCTCTATATCTTAAAGCGTCTTTAAGGAAGGACTCAGGCATTCGCCATTTGGCGCGAAAAATGCAATTGGATGTGGACGGTAATACACGCACCGAGTTTTTGGTCTCCCGGAAGAAGTCTTGTTAACGTATTTCTGCGATCGCGATCGTTAATTTATCCTAATAGTTGCCCAAGTCCTCTGTTTTTTGGTGACAGCATTCGATGGAAAATCGAAGAGTGAATAAAAACTTAGTATTTCCACAAGCAGCTTTTCAACGATTTTGGCGATCGACTTCGGGGAAAATCGGCTTAATTTTGACTGTAGCGCTGATGATCTCGGCACTGTTGGCCCCCCTACTTTCTCCTTACGATCCGGCGGTCGATCGAGATTATTTGTCGCGCTTGGTGGCTCCTAGCGCTAAACATTGGTTTGGCACCGACGGTTTGGGGCGAGATTTGTTGGTGCGGGTGTGGCACGGATTGGGGATATCTTTACTCGTCAGCCTGCTTTCTGTGGGTGCGGGTTTAATTGTGGGAGCGGTTTTGGGGCTGGTGGCCGGGTATTTTCGGGGGTTGCTGGAAATTGCGATCGGCACTTTGGCGGATATTTTGCTAGCTTTTCCTTCGATTTTACTGGCGATCGGCGTTGTTACCGTCACCGGGCCGAGCCTGCAAAGCGTAATTATCGCTGTCAGCCTCGTGCAAATTCCGATTTACATCCGCTTAACTCGCAGTATGGTGCTGTCTCTGCGGGAACAAGAATTTGTTTTGGCTGTCAAGGCCTTGGGCGCTAGCGACTTGCGGATTATTTTTCGCCACATTTTGCCGGGAAGTCTCGCGCCTCTAGTTGTACAAGCAACTCTTTCGACTGGTACGGCGACACTAGAAGCTGCGGGTTTGGGTTTTTTGGGTTTGGGCGCACAGCCGCCGGTTCCTGAGTTGGGGACGATGCTTTCTGATGCTTTTAAGGGCGGATACGCTCTTTCGTCTCCTTGGACTATTTTGTTTCCCGGTTTGCTGATTACCTTGACTGTTCTGGGTTTCAATCTTTTGGGCGACGGGCTGCGAGACGCTTTAGACCCCAGATCCAATGCTGCGGCAAGGAAATAGCAATATTCAGGACTGACGCAGCAAGCACAGTATTTGAGCCATACTGTGGCTCCTCTAAAAATTGTTCAGGTATGCTCAAACTTTTGGCGGGAGTTGAAGCCATTTCAAAGTCGTAGCCTGGGCTGCCGACTGAGGTGATACCCGCTATGACTGGCTGCATTAAGATTGGCCCGGATAGGCGGCTGTCGCGCCCGATCGCGATCGTTAATTCTGCGACTGATTTATTGACTTTTTGCACCAGCCAACTCACAAAGGCTTGACCCAAAATTGTCGCCATTTCCGGGGTGGGGTTAACCTGTTCGTCTGGAACGCCTTCGAGGGCGATACCGCGAATGTCTGAACCATGTTGTAGCTTTTTTCAGTTATAGTTTGGCAAAATAGTCAATAGTATTTTGGTAGTCCTGCATAGTAATGATAATCAAGCTTTTTGCTCTCTACATAAACTAGCGTTGGTAGTCATGCACAGTAAAAATATCGTTTTCTTATGCAAAAATTATAGTGATGTTCACAGTTAAAAATTGCCCCAATATGGTGAAAGCAGTTTTTTTGACAAAGACAAGGTTTTACGAACCAAACGAGAAATTCGCTGCCGTAAACTATTATTAAGTCTTTCAATATGACTGGTTTTTTCCGATTCTTTACTACAGGTCGATGTCTTTTAAAAGGTAGCACTTCTGAAGAATATTCCCAAAAATCCGTATAACAAACAGCACATTGTCTATAGACACGAGGTAGAGATTGCCAGAGCATGGATGCAGATTTTTTTGAGCGCTCTTCAATATAAAGTCCAACAATTTTACGGGTATTTCGATCGAAAGCTATCCAGAGCCATTGCTTTTTTCGCTTGTTTTTGACAAGTGACCACATTTCATCTACCTGTAAAGTCAATGAACTTTCGGTTTTTTCATTACCAAAATTTTCCCAGAATTTTCGGCATACTTTTTATTTACATAATTCTTAAGCTATCGAATGGATACCCCCGTAGCTATAGCAATTCCGGCTCAATAAGTTTTTTCTAAAATCAGCCGCTCAGATAAGGATTTAGTTTAGAAGTAAAATCTGCTTATATTGAGAATTTTCAATCTTACTGACGACTACAATTTTTACACTTAAATCGATGTTTACCGTAAGAACTCTTTCCATTTAAAAAAATCGCTTTGACAGTTAAGACAGTCCATACTTTCCACTCGAAAAGTTAGGTTGATTTAATATTAAACCATTACTGTGCCTCGCTACCAAAGCATCTAATTGCTTGCGGGACATATTAGTAGAGCAAGGATTCCTCGCCCTACTAACAGCCTTAAAGCAGAGTAATTGCAGTCGATGCCGGAGCGCCGATCGAACCTGGGCCAAAGCCCAAATTCACCACCCCACCAGTCAAACCAGGAAGATTGTTAATCGTCAGACTAACGCTAGTTTGACCCGGATTAAAGTTCACCGTGCCGGACGAAGGATTCACAGAAAATGGACTAATGTTGTAGTCTACGTTGTTCACAGGTTGACCACCACCAGGGGCAACAATCAAATAGTCCACCGAAGCCGAAACCGAAATATCGCCAGTCCGATTAATCGTAACAACTCCAGAACCACCATCAATAATAGGATCGGGAGACGAACCGTAAGAGAAGAAAGTCGGAGACACAGCATTAGAAATCCCTTGATATTCAATGTGCCGCACTAGGTAATCGGAACCATCGCTTTTGAAGGAGGTGGCGGCGTAGGCAGCGGTAGGGCTATCGTAGGCTTTGGTGGAGAACCGCAGTTCATCAAAAGTAGCGCCGACCAGAGAGTCTCCTACTATTTGGAATTTGAAACTGCCATCGGTGCGATCGCCAATGAAAGTCACTCCATCTGAAGACACAGTAATGGGTTTTGGAGCGCTCGGAGCGTTGAGGCGAGCGATCTTAAAATTGGTGGCCGGTACCCGAACCCCATTATTAAAGATTTGCAGGAAACCAACTTCATTGCCTTGATCGCCCAAACCAGGACTTGTTTTGGGAGTCAATCCACTGAGGTCGATCGTTGTGCTAGTGATGTCTTGGTTATCTGCCCATTTCACCTTCAGCGCCTGAGATTGATTGGTGTTGGGGTTATGGTTGATTTCCGCCCGAATTTTATTGGCGTCGGTGAACCAACCATCATAAGAGGAGGGGACACCAATACCACCGGTACTGCCGTAGCTCAACCAGCTTTTAGGGTTTTCGTTGGTTGCTAAGGTGAGGTTGCTGATGACATTCGGGTTAAGGTAGTCAGTTTCCACGCCATCAAAAGCTATCCCAGACAGTTTGATGCCTTGATTCTGGGCGGCATTCGGCCATTGTGCGATCAGGTCGCTGACGCTGCTGTAATTATTGGTTTGACCCAAAGAACCAGTAAGAGGCGGCGTAACTGTAGGGTTAAATTCGTAAGCGCCAATATCAACGATCGCACTTCCGTTATTATCACCATCTTGAGGGCGGCTCATACCGCGCTGATCCGCAGCCGGCGCGCCCACACCAGTACCGGTATCAATTGCCGGACTTCCTGCTAGCAGCGGCAGCACAAAAGCGCCGTTAATATTTTGCAAAGAGCCGAGTAAGGGGTCTGCGATCGTAATACTTGCCGTAACATTACTATCATTAGGATCTCCTACGGTCAGTTTAGCGGGAAATTGAAGGTTGTTTCCCCCATCGATGAGCTCCCGTCCAGTGTGCTGCCTATTTTTAAAAGGATTACTTGCCGTATTCCTATCAAAAATCGAATTCTTGACAGTAATTGGCGATTTCACAGCATCGTTAAAAGTAGCAATACCTCCCGAATATTCCCCAGCGGTATTTTTAGCAAAAGTCGAATTGACGATATTAGTCGAAAAAAAATCTCTGTTGCCAGCAACCATCCCCCCGCCCTGCTTAGCAGCACTGTTGCCGGAAAAGGTACTGTTGACAATGCTGACATTTCCATTTTCTCCGAACCACAAACCGCCTCCGTTATCTTCAGCTTTATTGTTAGCGAACGTGCAGTTTGTCACGGTCAAATCGACATTGCCGTGGCGGACTCCGCCTCCAGAACCTCCAGTACCTGATGAATTCTTTACGGCTTGGTTATTAATAAAAGTGCTATTTTCCAAAACCACTTTATCTTGGAGATAACCAAACAAAAAGGCTGCGCCTCCTTCTCCTGTCCCGATATTGCCGTCAAAAACGCTGTTGCGGATAGCAATATTTCCGGCAACAGGGCCGGGGGTTGCATTGGGCCCGGAAGCATTAGCGCCATCGACGTAAACTGCCCCACCAACGCCTTTATCTGTGCGGTTGCCTGTAAATTTAGAGTTTTCGATCGTCATGCTGCCCAACAGGTTATTAACAGCACCGCCGTAGCTGCCTTTGTTGTTGGTAAATTCGCTATCTCTGATAGTCAGAACACCCCCGCTTTTGGTTGCGATCGCACCGCCACCGCGTTCGGTATTGTTAGCTAAAGAACCGTCATTGCCGCTAAACTTGCTGTTAATTACATTTGTCGTACTGCGAAAACCCGTGTGAATGCCGCCACCAAAACCGGCAACATTATTATTGACTTGGCAATTTTCTAAAGTTAAAGTGCTGCTACCTCCCGTTTGAATGCCACCACCGGCGCTAGTTGCCTCATTATTCGGATCGGTTCCAGAAACTTTGCCGTTGGCAACAATCAGGTTTTTTAGAGTAACATTGGTCGAACCTCCTGTGCCGATTACCCGCGAAGTATTGTTGCCGCTGATGGTTAAACCGGGTGCTGCGCTGCCGTCAACGGTGATGTTTTTGCCAGCGGGAATATCGAGTTGACCGCTGGTGAGGGTAATAGTTTGGCCGGCTAAACCTGGAGCAAAGGTAATGATATCCCCTGCAACAGCGGTGGCGATCGCAGCCCTTAATGAACCGGGCCCGCTATCGCTATTGTTGGCTACTACGATTGTAGCTAAATCACCTCGGTAACTTGCCATAGCCTCTGGCTGTAAGGCTAAGGGAGATTCAACTTGGCCCCTAGCAAATTCTAAATTCCAGTCGCCGCCGCTGCCGGTTGTGTTGGTGGAAGCGGCAACGTCAGCGCCGGTTAATTGACTGAAGCGATCGACGAAATTAGCACCTGTACCGGCGGCTACATCGCAGCCGTACAGCATGATGTCTGCTTGTGGGGCTAGTGAAGTTTGCCACTTTTCCAACTGGCTTTTGTATTGCTCTATGTTATGTGAACCCAGAGCAGTATTGCCAAGTTGCAGGCTGCCGGAACTGCCGTGAGAAATAATGTGAACCGAGTCAATAGCCCCGTTAGTAGAGGCGTATTGTTCGATTTCAGAGCTGATTTGTTCGATGCCGTTTTTGGTGCGATCGAGTATTACTACCTGCTGTCGGGGCAGCACTCCCGCGGCAATTGACTCGTAATCTTCCACGCCGGAGTCAATGAAGACTAAGGAGCGCCGCGGTCGTTCTTTAAAAGAAGATTGCGAGTTAAGCTGAGCGAATGTAGAACTCATATTGGAGACTCCATTAAGGGCATTATTGGTAGATACGCCCCGGAGCTATCTCATCAAGCTTATTTGATAACTGTGCGATTTTGGCACTTAAGTTTTTTATGGATCGAGGTAATCTGAACTGAGGATAACAGAGCCTAATTGACGTTGGCCCGAGCGGCTGTCAGAAATTGTGCGAACTTTGTCAACCTTTATAAGGATAGAGGCATATTTTTGAAGTGCCGAGGTAATTTTCTCGATGCAGTCAGATTGCCCAGCCCAAATTCTGGAAACAAAATATCTACCTTCATTGATGCGGGAGTCCTTGAATACAAAGCTTTTGGATGGGGAATTTGCGTATTCCGAGGATCGAGCCGTTTCCCTTAAAGAAGCCAACATATTGCGCCCTCCAAAAGCGAGTTTAGGGGTAGATACAGCCTTGGATTCAGAGCTTCTGAAACTGCGAGCGACCTTGTTTATTTCGCTCATTTTTATTTAACCTATCTATCAGTTTCCCCTATTTCTGCAGCGCTGCCATCCGCGATCTCACGGAATTTACAGCACTTTACCATGCTATGAGGTACAGTAGCAGCAATGAGCGAACCAATGTCTTAAACGGTTAGGATTCATCAAATTAAGGGCAAGTGCTGCGATCCTGGGGGTGACAAATATAGCTAGAAACCTTGCCTGAGCAAGGTTCTAGTCCTGAGACCTTTTTGATAAAAGTGACGCTTATTACGAGTTAACTTCATTAACTCTTCCACAGGTTCAGCATACTTTTCAAGATAATTAACCCACTGTTGGCTATCATTGCCACTCCCGAATGTACTGCGTCTGCGATAAGTTGTTTGGGGTTACTTGATGCGAAAAAGATACTATAGTCAATACTTCGTTTTGACTATAGTATCTTTAATAATGTCACGACTATAGGCAATTGTAATCAAGATAATCATTTTAATTAATCGGTTTTATATTAACCCTGTACCCTCTAAATGATAGCCTCCTGTTTTACAATCACGGAACATTTTCTCAATTCCCATCCGTTGCTTATAAGCAGCGATAGCTTCCGGTAAACTACCTAAGTTAGTTAGAATAAACCACGCCTCGTTAACTGTCCATACTTGATAATTCCTTTTCTATTTGCCGGCAACATCAAATCCTGCAAGTGGCTTAGTCTTTCTAACTTTTACACCTTGAAAGTATAGAGATGTTCCGGGCGTGATCCCTAACTCATCTAACCGTAGCCTGCAGCATATTTTCGGTTTCGATACAATGATTTCGTTTGAGTCGTAAGCAAAAATACACATCTTGCTCTCTCAGCCAGTTGGCCAAATCTACTGAACAGAATTCACATCGCCTAGTACCACGAGCTGATAATCTTTAAATAAGGGTAAAATACTTGAGATGACGGCGATCTGCTCATTGATATTACTGCTACCTCGTTTTGGTAACAGGGACCAAGATAAAGGGATTGCTCTTCGCGGACATATCAGACTAACCATAAACAGATTGATACATCCCCATTGGCTGCGATCGAGCGCGATCCATAATTTCTGTCCGGGTTGGCAATAATTTGTCCACCAATAGGTAATTAGCGGAAACCACAGACAGGTTAAGGTAAGCTGGGGTAAATCTAAAAATCTTTGTAACTTGCGGCGACGACTTGAGCGTGGTAATTGGGTACGGAAATACGCGAGCAAGTCGTTCTAATCTCACCTGTTTTTCTGAGGTTAAGAGATTGAGCACTATTTCTAGAACTAAAAATTGAGAGGGGGTTAGTTCTCTTTGGAAGTGAGTCTGATAGAATCTAGGTAACATATTTTTGGCATAGGTCGAGTGTAACTTTAGCTTGACCTATCTTTTTTTAACACAGGTGAGTCAAATCTTTGCCCTGTCTGGCTTTTGGGCGGGGTTCTCACCCCGCCAGCAAAATTTAAAGGATTTAAAGCTAATGTCGCTTGTAAATGGAAAGGAAAATATCGCGGAGTCACAGGCAAAGAAGGATGGTTTATATTAACTAACTTAAAAACCTTAAAAGCTGCTATAAGCGCTTATAAACAAAGATTTGATATAGAAGAAATGTTGAAAAATTATAAAAGCGGTAGCTATAACCTTGAAGATGCCCAAGTATCATAACCCAGGATATAGACCTTAATGTTGTTAGTAAGCATCGCTTATACAGCGAGAATTATTGCAGGAAAATTAGTCAAAAAAGTGGGAGGGCAAAAATATGTAGCTCGTCCAAAACAACCCAAACATATTTATCGTTTGCACAGTAAATTTCCCGTGGGTAGGTGGGCAAAAAATAGGGTAATTTTTATAGATTTTTGTCAAGAATAAGTTAGAAAATATATTAGTTTACACCCCAAAAAACTGTCAAATTATCAACGAGGTAAAAGGGCGGTAAAGCTCATCTGAACTGTATTGTAGCCATTTTGGCCACCCTTTCAGCTCTTCCCATTTCCCTCTTCCTTCGATATTTTGGGATTATTTCAAGGAACAAATCCGCACTCTGACCCTCGTGCCACTGCTATTCAAAGCGCACAGAAATCAGCTTCTTTGTAAAACTCCACAGTTCATTTTTCAAACAGTAGTCTAGTTCTTTTGCCCACTTTCGTTTTAAGAAAGCTTTGGTTTGTTACCTTCCACTGAAAAATTAGACAGGGTTACGCCACGGCGAATCTTCGGTGTAAGCTAAAGCTACTCGTTTTGGAGCGCGACTATTGCCGTCATCTTCTGCGATTTGAACTTTAGTTTTAGCAGTTTCCCGCGTAAAAGGTGGCAGTGGTGGTTTAGTTTCCATCGGGTTGAATGATTTTGCTCCTTTTCAACGAGTCATCGAACTTATTAGCATAATAATGAACACAGCACAAGACCACTATAACCAGCAACTTGCTGCCGTTTACAGTTGGATGTCAGGAAATCCTGAAACAGCGATCGAACGAAATCACGCTCTTTTTTGTCAATTGGCGCTCGACTCCGCACCGCGAGGATTAGCCATTGATTTAGGTGCAGGCTCAGGATTTCAATCTATTCCTTTAGCGAAATTAGGCTTTTCGGTAGTAGCTATAGATTTCTGTGAGGCCCTACTTTCAGAGTTACGCGATCGCGCTAAACATCTTTCCATCCGTACCATTCACGAAGATCTGCTTAATTTCTCGCAACATATTCAGGAACAGGCGCAGCTCATTGTTTGCATGGGCGACACACTTACACACCTAGAATCATTGAGTGCTGTCGATTCATTACTTTTGGACATTGAGCGCTGGCTGATTGAGAATGGGATGTTGATTTTAACTTTCCGCGATTATGTTTCAGCAGAGCTTCATGGAACTCAGCGTTTTATTCCTGTACAAAGTGATGAATTTACAATCCTCACTTGTTTCTTGGAGTATCAGGAAAATAGCGTAGCAGTCCATGACTTACTCTATCAAAAACAGGGGGATCGCTGGTCATTCAGTGCCAGTTCTTACCAAAAACTGCGGCTCAATAAAAATTGGTTGTGCGATCGGCTATCTGAAATAGGTTTACAGGTACTTCAGAACGAGATGATTAATGGAATGGTTTGTATCACTGCTAAGAAACTTTAACCTGAAATTCCCTCCTGCTGGGAACTTCAGGTTAAAAAGCCAACAGACGATGCTTCACCACGACCAGAAGTTACTGAAGGCGCTTCTGATCGACTTCTGATATTAGCGCGATCGCAACCCTTCCGTCAAAGACTTGATTTGAGCCGCATTTGCCTCTCGCTGTTGGGCGATCCCCACAATCATGCAGACAAATCTCAATCACCTTAGCTTTATGTAAGTTAAGTACCTCGGTTCCCACCGCACTTAACTTACATACCCACCCTCCGCGATCGCTCTTCCCTCCCGATCCCTCCCAAATAGCCCTTGCGAATATTCACCACTCATGTATGACTTGACTGCTGTCACGATCTACGCGAAACTTTACATACAACTGATGTATTGCTTCTACATATTAATAAGTTCTGTTAAGTTGTGACTCAAAACCTATCAATTCGTCAAAATTGATATAGCGCTTTGTCAGTCAGCCAACTCTCAAGAAGCTACTTCAGGAGGCATCGTCCCTGGCTTGCTGGTGTCGGTGTCTGTTCTCAATATTCCTATTCAGTCAGCCCGCATTATGGAAACACTAGAGTTTGTGATCTATCCAGATGGCCGCGTACAGGAAACGGTCACCGGCATTGTCGGTGCTTCCTGTGCTGAGGTAACGGCTGCAATTGAAGCTCAGCTCGGCGTGGTGCTTCACCAAGAGTCAACATCTGAATATTTCACGCAAGCGCTGCATCAGTCAGCCGAAGCGACGGCCCAAGTGGCTTTTAGCGATTGGTAATTTTTTTTGTTGAGTTCACTTAAGTTTTTTTGGAACCACCATGTCACATTTTAGCCAAATTAAGACCCAGATCCGCAATTTGAATTCTTTGGAAGCTGCTTTAACTGACTTGGGTATCGACTGGAAGTCGGGCCCCACTGAGGTGCGGGGCTATCGCGGCCTCACCAGCACCGCTGAGATCGTGATTGAGCAAAAAAACGGCTACGACGTAGGTTTTAGCTGGAACGGGACTGAGTATGAATTAGTGGCTGACTTGCAGTTTTGGCAGCAAGCTTGGTCTGTAGACCGTTTTCTGAATAAGGTGACTCAGCGCTACGCTTACCATACTGTGGTGAATGAAAGCGCTAAGCAGGGTTTCCAAATTTCTGAGCAAAAGCAAAATCAAGACGGTTCGATCCGCTTGGTGGTGCAACGCTGGTGCGCTTAATAATTTTTCGAGATTTTTGCAATCTTGTCTCATCAAAGTCCGCTTTCGCGGACTTATTTACTCTTGTGGGGGTCTAAATGTCTGAGCTTTCTGGACTCGGAATAGATACAGCAAGCGATCGCTCTGGTTTAGAGCCGGAGTTGGGAGGATTTTTGCGGGATGCGCCAGATCGCTCTGGTTTGGAACCGGAATTGGGCGGCGTGTTGCGCCAAAAAGGTGTCTATGTTGATGAGATTACCTGCATTGGCTGCAAGCACTGCGCTCACGTTGCTCGCAATACTTTTTATATTGAACCGGATTACGGTCGATCGCGCGTAGTTCGACAAGACGGGGATTCTGAAGAGTTGATTGCTGAGGCGATCGACACTTGTCCGGTGAATTGCATTCACTGGGTTGATTATACCGAACTCAAGAATCTGGAAGAAGAACGCAAGGATCAGGTGATGCCTGTCGTTGGTTTTCCGGTGGATATGGCGACAGTTAAGGCCGGTATTCGCCAGCGACAAAAGAATAAGTTGCGCGATCGTAAGTTCAAAGGTAGGCATTGAAATCCCCAATTCCCATCCGCAGCTTGAAACCTGTGGCTCAAAGAACAAAAACAGCCCGCGCGGGCTGTTTTTTGTATACATTGTATAGTCAAATTTATTTGAGAGGATGGTGTTCAGCAAGAATTTTCTCAACTCTAGCTTCGTCAATTCTGGCAGTTAATGTTGTTGCCTCGTTGTTATCCCGAATGGTTTTTGCTAAAGTAAAAGACGAGCCGACTGAAAAAGTTAAACCCATACCCATAAAAGCTTTTTGCCAGGGATCTACCTGTAAATAAATGATACCTACTGTAGTGGCGGAAATGGCAAGAATAAAAGAAAGCCAGCACTGAAGTATCCAAGCATTAGTATCTTTTTGGCGGATGATTTGTTTCTGCATAGTGCCTCTAAGTCAAATATATCTTTTGGTTCATTAACTTAAAGAATAGAGAGCGTGAGTGAAGCGGTCAGGAGAGGAAGGGACAGTTTCGGTAAGTGAACAGTGCGATCGGGCTTTTTACTAAATATTTCAACGCTGTAGATAGGGTTTGAGCCTCAAGGAAGGCGCGCAGCGAGTGGACAGTTTGAAAACTCCACTAACGAAAGCTTGTTTTTTCTCAAAATAGCGTAAGGTGCGCCGAGGCGCACCCTACTTCTCCCAGTCCACCTCCGCTAACGAGAGTTTGACTCTATGCAGCGGTTTCAACCGCCGACTCTTATCTACTTCGTTGGTGTAGCCCCAGTTTCAACCGCCGAGTCCGATCTACTTATTTTTCTGCTGAGTCTTCGCTTGTTCGATCGCAATTTCCCGGACTGCTTGCAAAGAACTCAAATTCGATGCTCCCTCAATCGCCTTCACCGCCAAATCTTGAACCTGTTTCAAAGCAGAATCCAGTTGTTTCGACAAGCTAGCAAGGCGCGCATCTTGATTTTGAATTGTCTGCAACATCCCTTGAATTTGCAGTTCATAATTTTGCTTTTGCCCTTCAATATCTTTAGCAGACAAATCAGCCTTAACTTTAGCTTGATAATTGCCAATATTGCGACCGTTATCTTTCCCGTTCTTGATATTAGCTTCCAGTTCTTTCGGGAAAGCTTCTACCTTCGCTTTCACCTCAGCATAAAGTTTTTCGCGTTCCGAAATAGATTTTTCGCGTTCCGCCCACTGTTTCTCCTGTTCTTGCTGAAACTCTTCCATTTCTTGATACAGCCTTTTCTGGCGCTGTTGGTATTCCTCGATGTCCAGATTTCGCTGAAGATTCAAATCGTAAGCATACAACTCTTCATCCCGCTGGCGAGCTTTTTGGTGGTTCTCATTGCGTTCTTTAACGGCCAACTTTTGCAGGTCCTGCTCTTTTTCCCAGGCTTGCCGGCGTTCCAACAATTCCTGTTCAACAGTTTCGCGTTGTTCGCTGAGTTCCGCACTAAATGTTTTGGCGCTTTCTTCGTATTGTTGGATTAAATTGTCCAGCGTATCTTCTGCAACATCTTCTAAACTATGCAACTCTTGCAGTTGTTGGATTTCGTCGCCGACAGTTCGCTGCAATTCCCCCAGTTTAGACGCTTCTGTTGTCAGTTTTTCCGACAGTTCGCTGACAGCGGCACCGAAGCCAAATTGCAGTAAGATTAAATTGTCGATCGTCCCCTGCATTTTCTGTTTGCTTTCAGTTAAAGCCATTGCTTTTCTTGCTTCCGCTATTGCTAGTTCTTGGACTGCGATTTCTGGTTGAGAAATTTTGGTCGATTTATCGTTATTAAGCTGCTTCAGTTGCGAATCCAGTGCATTTTTTTCCTGTTCCAACTGTTTATAAGCTTCTAATATTTCAGCCTTCGTATTTTTGTCATTCATTCTCGCCATCGCTTTCATCTCCTAACTTTGTTAGTCCGCATCGGCGGACTTTGTTTGACAAGGAGCGGTTGAAACCGCCGATTATTATCACAAATTGAGCTACAAACCTTAAGCTTTGGTAGCAAAAGCTTTCATTGCCAAGTCTTGCGCTTGCTTCATCGTCGCTTGCAATTGTGCAGAGATTTCGGCGATTTGTTCGGTTTGTCGCCCAATTGTCTGCTGTAGAGATTGCACTTTCAATTCATATCCCTGCTTGCTTCCTTCCCATTCTTTCTCGACTAAATCTGCCTTGACTTTAGCTTCGCGAGAAACTTCTTGAATTGCTTCTTCTTTCGCTTTGACATAAGCCTGTTTGAGTTCTTCTTCAAATCCAGCCGCTTTCTTTTGATTCTCTTCAAACTCCGCTTGATTGTCACTCAGGACTTGTTCGCGTTCTACCCAGTTTTTCTCTTTTTCGCGAGTAGATTGCTGCAATTCCCGTTCTAGTTTGCGTTTTGTTTCTTCGTATTCGTCAGTTTCGACTTTGCGGGTGCGTTCTAATTCGTAGTGATAATCTGCTGCTTCCCGCTGGCGTTCTTTTGTTGTTAGTGCAATCTCTTCTTGAATTGCTATGTCAAACTCTTGTTGTTCTTTTTCCCAAAGTTTGCGTTTTTGGGTGGTGTCTTTTTGGATAAGTTCGCGCTGGTTGGCGCTGTTTTGTTCGAGCAGGGTCAGTTTTTCTCGGTGCTCTTGAGTTAAAATGTGGAGGGAGTCTGCTACAACTCTGATTTGCTGCAACTCTTGCAATTGTTGGGCTTCTATTTCGATCGCGCGTTTTAATTCGTCTAATTTTGAAGATTCCGCCTTCAGTTTTTCGGAAAGTCCGCTGGTGATGCTGCCGAAATCTAATTGCAAGTCAGCCAAGCCTTTGACAATGCTGTCAATTGTGTAGGTGGAAGCGACTTCGAGGAGTTGTTTGTTTTTGGCTTTTTCGGCTGACTCTTCTTTGGTTTCTACTTTGGATTCGATCTTTTTGTTGTCTGCTAAAATCTGCTGAAAGTTTTGCAAAATTTTGGCTTTGCTATCCTTGGCAGTTGCTATTGTCATAATGTTTGCTTCTCCTAATTCTAACTTGGCGAGACTTTTTACTGAGACGTTTTCAGTTATACTAAGTTGCGGAGTTGGCTGAGAATGGCTCGGTACTTTCTGGCGGCGTCGGGTTTTTCTTCGGGATTGGCGCTGGCTAGAATTTTGAGAAGTTTCCAGCAGCGATCGCACCGATTTCCTTGCCCGCAGCCGCACTCATCAATTATACTTAAAAGTGTGCCTTTTAGCAATTGATTTTCGGCTAACAAAGCTCGGTAATTCCGCTGGACAGATTCGGCAACTAAAGTCATGTGTTGGAAGTCTTCGGTGAGACTTTCGATGTCGTTAACTGCGTCTGCCCGAATTTGGTCGAGCAGCTCAAGATTCTCTCTCAAAGGGCTTTCTTGCAGGTTGGGTTGGGTTTTCAGGTTTGTTAATTTCTTCATTTCACTCTGTTGTAACAGTTATGGTAAAGGCGCGATTAAATCGCGCCTTTACAACAGAATTAGAACAAGTCAGCAGTTGATTTGTCTTCCGCTGGCGGTAGCGACATACCGCCGTTGGAATTCAAAGCAATAGCATCGCTTTCACCGCCAGCGTGAGCGGCCATCAAGCAGGCAACTTGCTGCGCCGGCAGGTTATCTAAACACACCATCGCCCTTGTTCCTTCTAAGTCAATCATCCGCGATTGATTGCTAGAATCTGACAAAACTGCTGCGGCTTGGTCGATAACCGCCCAATCTTTCCGCTCGTTCCAAGACCATTTCAAGCTGTAGTAGTTGATCGGTTTTACTACTCCGCTGTCGTCTGGTTTCTGACCGGAATGCTTGACAAATTCGGGAATAAAAATCCCGGTGGCAGGTTCTACGCCGCGAGATTGAACTGATGCTACCAAGCGGTTAAAATCGTTCAAGCTGCGGTTTTTTATGTATGTCACCATGACAACTCCTTGCGGCAATTCGCCACTTTCTGCGACAAACCACAGTTGACCCCACAGTGTGTGGGAAGTTTGACCTAGGGAACCGAAGAATTTGGAAAATTTGAGGATTGTCATGGAACACTTGGAACCGTAGTCGGTGTCGCCAATTGTCCACTGGCCGGCCTGGCAATTGTTACGTACTGCGATCGGGATTTCTGGTACTAGCAAAGCATTGCTCGGTTTGGCACCAAATACTGAAAATGTAGGTCTTTCTTGTGTTTTAGTCATTGTTCGTTTTTCCTTAGTTTTTTATTGCTTTACGGGGAATTGGTAATTGGTAATCCGTTAAATCTCGTACATTGCTCGTGGCCGAACTTCCATTACCTAATCAGATGTGTTGTCGCTTTTGGTTCTGGATAGGTATACTCAAGCACCGCCTCTTGTTGAGCTTTGATAATCCGCAGCGCGGCGAGCAAATGCTCTAACGTTTCTAAGTGCGCTGGGGTGAAGTGGATGCTGAACCCTTCGCCATCCCGCGCGTAGCCGGGACAAACCAGTGAGGCTGAGCTTTGTTCTTCGTGGGTGGCGATGTATAGCCAGTCATCGTCTTCGAGCTTGTAATGCGTGTCTGTCCAGGTTCTCAGCATTTGCTATCTGCTCCTCCTTATTTGCTGCGTACAAGCGTTTTGACGCCCAGCGCTTCTCACTCCTCTGAAGTTGACGACGCTATATGTAGCGTGTGAGCTAGGCTAATTTCCACCCTTAACCCTACCAGTCAGGCTTAGTAGGTTGATTAAACCGTCAACTAACCTCATAGTAGCGCGGGTTGATTTTCCCGTCAAGTATTTTGTTGAACTTTTCATCAAAACAGGCTAGAATGCTTGTCAGGAGGCGAAAAACCGTGGAACAAACATTTGGAAGACTGATCCGTCAAGCTCGCAAGGACAAAGCTTACTCACAACGTGAGCTAGCTGCTATGCTAAGTGTGGATTTTACTTATTTGTCTAAGTTGGAGAACGATCGAGCGGATTATGCGCCAAAAGAGGACGTAATCCGAGCATTAGCGCGAAATCTAGACATAAACGAAGAGGAATTGATTTTCTTGGCGGGGAGACTACCGCAGCAGTACGAAGCGCTGCTGAAGCAGAATCCGAAGGAAATGCAGGCTCTTTTCCGGCGAATGCAAGAAAATCCAGATTGGCTCAAACAGTCTTTTGAAGCGTAAGAGAGGCCCCTCATAGTGAGTATCTTTAAGCCGTATTGCTTCTATCCCAAAGAAACGATCGAGCGTTTTGCAAATGACATCTTGATGCAGATGCAGAAAACGCAAAATTTTGCTCCGAGATGGCCTTTTGATGCGACAACGGTTGCTGATTTTCTGGATTTAGGCGTAGTTTGGGAGTGCATTGAGCCGGATGAAGAAGGTGCGATCGCGGCGAGGATTTTGCCGCAGCAGCGGTTAATCGAAATCAACGAACAGATTCTCGAAAAACCGCCGGGTTTCATCGAATCGACGATCGCCCACGAAATCGGCCACTGGGTGCTACACGTCAATCAAGACGAAGCAGACGGCACTGTGGAACAGTTGGAATTAAACTTAGGGAATGAAGGAAAAGCAGCCCAGGATGTCGAGGAACCGTTTGTTTGTCGGGGTGCGAGTGCTGATAATAAGGTTTTGTCGATCGAATGGCAAGCGCAATATTTTGCAAGCTGTTTGTTGATGCCTCGGTGTATTTTGGAGGAAAAAAGACAGGGACGCGATTTAACAAAGTGGTCGCATTTATACAAAATGAGAGATGAGTTGGGAGTGAGCATTTCCAATTTGACAAACCGCTTGCAAGAATTCGATTGGATTTACATTCCCAAGGGAACGCGCGAGATTTATGCCGGGAAAGATGCCGCAAACGGACAGCAGCGGTTGTTTGGATAAAAGTGCGATCCTCTTCGAGGGCTGCGCTAACGAATTTGAGGTTTGAGATTGGGAAGCGATTCTCTAATCTCAAATCTTTAAAATTAATTTCTAATTAAGTTACATTTTATGCTAACCAATATTGAAATCCTGCTGGCAGCTTGTGAGGAATTAAATATCCCTTACGAAATCCTGCATCCTTCCCAAAACTTGATTAGACTCAAACAGGGCGGCGAAGAATATTATTTTGTCAATTACATGACGCCATTTAACAGCGCCTCAGTAGCAGAGATTTTTAAAGACAAAGAATATACCTATCAACTATTAAACGGCAAAATAAATACTCCCAGAACTCTCGGTTTTGTCTCGCCTTACTGCGAGGAGAAGTATAAAAAGTATTTGAGTTCCCCAGATATTGAATCAATAGTTTTAGAAGTAAACAAAAAATTCGCTTTCCCGGTGATTCTCAAAAGAAATCGCGGTGCTGGTGGCAACAATGTTTTTTTGTGTGAAAGTAGAGAGCAAATTAAAGAAGCCCTAGAAATTATATTTAACGTCAACAGTAAAGATTATGACTATGTGGCCCTAGCTCAAGAATATATCGAAATTGCCCACGAATATCGGGCTGTATTCTGCAAAGAAAAGCTAGTTTTGCTGTACGAGAAAGACAAATCTCAGGCTAAATTTGCGGGGAATTTAAGCCCGCTGCACTGGGAAGGTGCAAAAGCCAAACATATAATTAATCCCAATCTCATGTCTGAGATTGAAGATTTTGTTAAACCTGTTTTTGCTGAAATTGCGATTAATTATGCGGGGCTTGACATAGCACTCGATAAAAACGGAGCATATTGGTTGATTGAAATTAACTCAAGTCCCAATTACGATATTTTTGTCAGAGATAACGATCGCCCAATTGTCGTAACAATGTTTAAAGGCATCTTGGAAACCTTAATTGTTAACAAAAAGCCGTAAAGGCTCGATTTTAGAGATGCGCTACAATTAACTAAATTTAAATTTCCAAATAAGTAAAAGTAATGACATCACAACTGTGAGAACTAGAGGGAACTTGGGAAGAGATTCTCGCCCTATCCGAAAAATTTGCTGGACGCAGAGTTGGCGTTATTGTTCTTGCTAACGAAGACGAAGAAGCACTCCCATCTCCAGAAGAAAGCTTTCGGCAAGCATGGCTGGAAATAAAGACAGGAAAAACTAGACCTGTATCGGAACTGTGGGAAGGTATTGATGGAGAGTGAGTCTTTTTCAATTAAGGTTTACTTTGCTGATTAATTTCAGCGCAATTATCGTTTACGGTTGTTTTTCCTTTCTCCGACGACGATGCAGCAAACGCATCACCAGAGAAACTTTGCCAAGGCGAATCCCTTCCTGAATCCCTTCGCGTCTCCCTTGCTCAATCCCTGTCTGCATCCAACTGGTAACAATCTGCATAACCTGCTCCTGTGCCTCTGGCTCAATCCTACCAAGTTCCTCCTGAAACGCTTGCTCCTCCGACTGTGTAAGCGTTAGAGCAACCGCCCCGGCGGTTAGGACGCAGCGATCCTTCATCACTCTCGGATAAATTGACGATTTTTCGAGGATACAGTCCATGAAGATTCAAGGTTTCACCCGAAAGTGACAAAAGAGGGATATAAGCCGAATGGCAGTCACAAATAGGGGAGCAAGGAGACGCGCAGAAAGAAAAGCGCTGTATTGATGTTACATAGTATCATCTTAAAAATTGTGTAAAAAATTTATGCGAAAGATGAAAGCCGCCGTTTTTGTAGAAAAAGGGCGAATCGAAATTCAAGAAAAACCAATTCCTGAGATTGGGCCTACTGATGCACTGATTAAAATCACCACGACGACAATCTGTGGCACAGATGTTCATATACTCAAAGGTGAAGTACCCGTCCAGCCTGGACGGACACTAGGACATGAACCAGTTGGCGTCATTGCAGAACTCGGCGCAGGAGTTCACGGCTATGAAATAGGACAGCGTATTCTTGCTGGTGCTATAACTCCTTGTGGTCAGTGCAATTTCTGTCTTGACGGATACCAAGCGCAGTGCGGCGGTAAGCCACTGGGTGGTTGGCGCTTCGGCAATACCATTGATGGTTCTCAGGCGGAATATATGCTAGTGCCGAACGCAATCGCCAATTTGACTCCCATACCTGACGAATTAACCGACGAACAGGTGCTTATGTGTCCAGATGTTATGAGTACAGGTTTCAGTGGTGCCGAAAGCGGAAATATCAAGATTGGTGATACAGTCGCCATATTTGCCCAAGGACCAATTGGTATGAGCGCAACTGTCGGTGCCAGACTCAGAGGTGCTTCCAAAATCATTGCCGTGAGCAGCAATCCGACACGCCTGAAAATGTCCCAAATGCTTGGCTCCGACATTGTTTTAAATTATAAAGAGTGCAATCCAGTCGAAGCGATCCTGGATTTGACCAATGGTCGTGGTGTAGATGTAGCGATTGAAGCACTCGGTATTCAGGAAACCTTTGAAGCGTGTTTGCGTGTGGTTAAACCCGGCGGAATTGTATCGAGTCTAGGAGTGTATTCTGGAAAACTTACCATTCCTGTAGATGCCTTTGCCGCCGGTATCGGAGATAAGAAAATTGTTACCAGTCTCTGCCCCGGTGGAAAAGAACGTATGCGGCGGCTGATAAATATCATACAGTCCGCTCGTGCCGACCTGAGACCTATGATCACACACAGGTTTAAGCTAGATCAAATAAAAGAAGCGTATGAATTATTCGGCAATCAACGAGATGGTGTGATAAAAGTTGCCATAAACCCATAAATCCATGATTGAAGGGCACTAAGTTAAGCGCGATCGCGCTTACAGAATATTCTCCTTCAATTAAGGTTTACTTTGCCGATGAATTTCAGCGATCGGATATAATCATCGAAAACACGGCAACTCTGGACACGGCAATGCCGTTTCCCTACCCCAAAATAATCATGAGCACTCGATGAGACATATAACCATCGCCTGATTAATTGTAGGGAAACGGCACTGCCGTGTCCAGATTTCGGGTAATATGATTTCTGGTTGCAGCGGTATAGTTCAAGACTTGAGGCGGTTCGTGAGTGCAAAGGGGTTAAAAAATTACATTCTTTCCAAGACCTTAATCCCCAACAACTCCAAACCCAACTTCAAAGTCCTCGCCGTCAAATCGCACAAAATCAACCGCGAAGTCCGCAAGGGTTCCTCAGCTTTCAAAACCGGACATTGCTCAAAAAATTGATTGAACTTTTGACTCAATTCAAACAAATACTGACAAATTCGATTCGGCAACAAGTCCCCGCCCACAGCATTTACAACTTCATTCAACTGCAATAAATGCTTTGCCAATACCAACTCGGGGTCGGATTGCAAAATTACTTTCGCACCAGCATCTAAGTTATCAAAATTAATCTCACCTTTGCGGCGAATTCCCTGCACGCGCACGTAAGCATACAGCATATAAGGAGCGGTATTTCCTTGCAATGCGAGCATTTTGTCGTAACTGAAAATATAGTTACTGGCGCGATTTTGACTTAAATCTGCATACTTAACGGCACTCAAACCAATTGTTCGAGATACGTTAGCAATAAATTCCTCAGTTTCCTGTCTTTCCTCGGCTTTTAATCTGTCTTCCAAATCTTGGCGCGTGCGGACGATCGCCTCATCTAACAAATCCTGCAACCGCACCGTTTCCCCAGAACGAGTTTTTAATTTTTTGCCATCTTCTCCCAATACCAAACCGAAGGGAATGTGGACAATTTCGACATCTTCAGGAATCCAACCTGCTTTTCTCGCAACTGCAAATACTTGGGCAAAATGGTTTGCTTGTCCCGAATCGGTGACGTAAATTAAGCGCTTTGCATTGTCTTTGTGGATGCGGTAGCGCACTGCTGCTAAATCTGTTGTGGCGTAATTGTAGCCGCCGTCGGTTTTCTGCACAATTAGCGGCAGTGGTTCGCCTTCTTTGTTGGTGAAACCGTCTACAAAAACGCATTTCGCGCCGTCACTTTCTACTAGCAAACCTAGATTAGTTAAATCTTCGACTACTGCGGGCAATAGAGGATTGTAAAACGATTCGCCGCGTTCGGTTAATTTGATATCGAGCAAGTCGTATATTACTTGAAATTCGCGGCGCGATTGATCGCACAGCAATTTCCAAGCGCGGCGGGTGTCTTCGGCGCCTGCTTGCAGTTTTACTACTTCTTGGCGGGCGGTTTCTTTGAAGGTTTCGTCTGTGTCAAAGCGCTGTTTTGCTTGGCGGTAAAATGCGACTAAATCTCCTAAGTCTAGGGCGTCAGCGGTTGTGAGGGCTTCGGGGTGAACTTCGCGCAAGTATGCGATCAGCATTCCGAATTGGGTGCCCCAGTCGCCGATGTGGTTGATTCTGAGTACGTCGTGGCCTTGAAATTCGAGGATGCGGGCGATCGCATCTCCGATGATTGTCGATCGCAAATGTCCGACGTGCATTTCCTTGGCTATATTCGGACTCGAAAAGTCGATCGCGATTGTCTGAGGCGTTTTCGCCGGTTCAACCCCCAAACGCGAGTCGCCGGCGATCGCACTAATTTGCGCTTCCAAATAAGCCGGTTTCAGCTTCAAATTGATAAAACCCGGCCCGGCGATTTCTGGGGTTTCGCAGATGTCAGTAATATCTAGGTGTTCGATAATTGTCGAGGCGATCGCCCGCGGCGGCTTTCCTAACTTTTTCCCCAAACTCATCGCCGCGTTGCACTGAAAGTCCCCAAAGTTGGGATTGCTGGCGGCGGCTAGCATCGGATCTGCACCTGCATAACTGTCGCCGAATGCAGCGGTGAATGCTTTTTCAAATTTTGCTTTTAACTGTTGGGCGATCGAGTTCATCTTGAATATTTTGATTGGATGTTTATTTTAAACTCTAGATTCAGCACTTTTTGCCAATAATACTTTTACTACGTAGGTAATTTCCCTCTGGTTCTCTCCCTCTGGCCCTCTCCCCCTCTCCTCACCTACTAGGAAATTTTGTACTTAGCTTTGAGCTGCGGATGCGATAAACATCACTGGCAGCGCTAACACACAGTACATTTTATCACAGTTGCGATCGCTACACAAATTTAAAAATGTCACATCAAGTCCATGATCTCGATCGCTTGATCGTTTAGTTAAATCCCTTACATTAAGGTATGTTAAAATTTTTTCAATGCACCCAAAAATCCTACGAAAGGAAGCAGTTATGTTATCTCAACCTATTTTTGGCGATCGCTCTCTGACCCAAGTCTTTTATCAAGCAGTAATCGATCGCTTCTACGACGGTTTCAGTCTCTCCACCCAAGCACTATTGCGAGAGTCTACCCTCGGCTTCGCCCCTTGTCCCGATGGAGTCAAAACCTTTTTCATCATCGCGCCGAGTCTGGATGCAGCAGAGCAACTAATTGACAAAATGGACAGTATTTTGGAGCGAGTTGCCGAACTCATGGCAGGAGTCGGACAGGTTGCCCTGTGCATACTTCCCGCCGGCAGCGAGGCAGAGCAATCAGTCGATCTGCAAAACTTAGAAAAAGTTCCCCCGGATTGTCTGGCTTGCAAATTCTTTACTATTATATGGGCCGATGCTGCGGCCGATCGATAAAATTGACAGTTAGCAACCAGCAACTGTGCACGGTTCGGCCCAAGCTGTGCCTGTGCCGGCGCGGGATAGATTGTCTGTTAGTTACAGTCGCTGGAATTATCGGGCAAAGCGTGCAGGTAATTAGATCGTTTGCAAGGTTGCACTCGCAATCCTTGGCAAGTGTTAAACAAGCAGGCAACATATATATATCAAATGCCCGCTTGTCAGTCGCTCAGATTTTTACCTGCAGGCTCAAGCAGCCGTGCATCTACTTTTTAACTCCCCAATAAAGGCCACCAAAAAGCCGCATCAACTCTCCTGGGTGTCTCGCTTCAAAAGACAGCAGCAGGAATTAGGCGGTATCGCTGGAGAATAGACTTTTGGGAAATATCTGCTGATGTTCAGAATAAACAGAAATATTCTCAAAAATAGATAAGACTTGCGGACGTTGACATTAGAAACCGGATTTCTAGCCCCGCGCTTCATATTCGCGGTTCGCGGCGAACTTGACAGAAAATAGGCTGTTTGTGAGCGAGTCACAAGCTATACACAGAGGAAAGCTCTACTCAAAAAAAGATGAGTTTCCCAGCGACACGCTTGGCAGTGCAGAGCGCTCGTATCACAAGCTCATAGAATTTGTTAAAAATTTCAGTTGAAAATGTGAATTATTAAATTTTATGCATAACATTGGCGATAAAATCTAAGATTGAAATTCTCAAATCTGAAATCAAGACATAATGGTAAAACTGACACCGAACCCCAGCTTTAGTTTAACAATTCGGGTTGCTCTGCCGAACCGGCCGGGAATGCTGGCAACAGTCACCAGTGCGATCGCATCTGTTGGCGGCAACTTCGGCCAAATCGATTTGATCGAGCAAACCCGCGCCACTACCATTCGCGATATCACCGTCGATGCTTACAGCACCGAGCACAACGAAGAAATACTCCAAGCAGTGAAAGCGCTGCCGGATATCAAAGTGATCGATGTGTACGATCGCACTTTCAACTTGCACCGCGGCGGAAAAATCAGCGTAGTTAGCAAAATTTCCCTCAAACGCCAGTCAGATTTGGCAATGGCCTACACCCCTGGAGTCGGCCGCATCTGCACTGCGATCGCCAATGACCCCCAACAAGTTTACAACCTCACAATCAAACAAAATACTGTTGCCATTGTTACCGACGGTAGCGCAGTTTTGGGGCTGGGAAACCTCGGCCCTGCCGCCGCACTGCCAGTCATGGAAGGCAAAGCCATGCTATTTAAAGAATTTGCAGGTATTGACGCCTTTCCTATCTGTTTGAATACCCAAGATACCGAGGAAATTATTCGCACAGTGCAGAATATCGCCCCGGTTTTTGGTGGCGTTAACCTCGAAGATATTTCTTCTCCCCGCTGCTTTGAAATCGAAGCAAGATTGCGGGAAAGCTTAGATATTCCGATCTTTCACGACGACCAGCACGGCACAGCGATTGTTAGTTTGGCAGCATTAATTAATGCCTTGAAACTCGTGAAAAAAACAATAGAAGAAGTGTGTATCGTGATTAACGGAGCCGGTGCGGCAGGAGTCGCGATCGCCCGCTTGCTGCGTAAAGCAGGTGCCCAAAACATCATCATGTGCGACTCCAAAGGCGTCCTCTCCCAAGACCGCACGGATATGAACCCAGAAAAACTAGAATTTGCTGTGGCTTCGAGCGGTACTTTGGAAGATGCCATCGCCGGTGCCGATGTATTTTTAGGCGTCAGCGCCCCCGGCGTAGTCACCCGTTCGATGGTGCGTTCCATGGCCGAGAATCCCATTGTTTTTGCAATGGCAAATCCCATTCCCGAAATTCAGCCAGAATTAATTGTGGAAGATGCGGCGATTATCGCAACCGGACGCAGCGACTACCCGAATCAAATTAACAATGTTTTGGCATTTCCGGGGATATTTCGAGGTGCTTTGGACTGCAAAGCAACCACGATTACGACCAGTATGTATTTGGAAGCAGCTTATGCGATCGCCTCTTTAGTCAGTCCTTCCCAGCTTGACAAAGAGCACATTATACCGTCTGTTTTTGATGAAAGAGTTGCCATTGCTGTCGCCGGTGCAGTGCAGTTGGCCGCCAGATCCGAAGGTATTGCCCGCGATTAATAGAAGGAAGAAGGAAGTCATCCTTCTTCCTTCTTCTCTCTTGCTTAATGAAGGATAAAAGTTACAGCAATAAACAACGTGAAAAGATATAATTAAATAAACCAAGTCCAGCTAGGTCAGATGCAAAGCCAGTTAGGAAAAGCCAAGCGCGATCGCTCCCGCCGCCAATTGTTAGAACTCAGCCCGATAGGGCTGGCATTGTGCCGGACGGACGGGACTCTTCTCGACGTAAATCCAGCTTTTGCAAGTATTATCGGCCGCACAGTGGCAGAAACTCTTCACCTCAACTACTGGGAAATTCAGCAAACGCAGTGCGCGGATAGCTGCACGGGTCTTTGCGAAGCAGCATACAAACATAAAAACAACCATCTCGTACCCGTGCGAGTTTCTGAGCGGGCTATTGAAACAGGGGGAGAGTGTGCGATTTGGCTGAGCGCTGAAGAAATTTTTAATCCTGAGCCAGAAAATAGCGAGCCGCTGGAATCAGCGCCGCCGCACAGCCATTCACATCTGGGAAAATTGCTGACAAAGCAGACTGCCGAAGTGGAAAAAACTCAGAAACTACTCGAAGAAAAAATCGCCGAACTGGAACAGGCTCAAGAAAAATTGCGTCTCCAAAGTCAAATTATCGACCAAATCCACGAAGCGGTGATTTCTACAGATATGGACGGCTCGATCACCTTTTGGAATCAAGCCTGCCAAAAGTTATACGGCTATGAAAAAACTGAGGCTATCGGACAGCACATTTCTCTAATTTACCCGCCCGAACAGCACGAATTTTTGTTAGAGCAAGTCATCAAACCGCTACAAGAAAAAGGCGAGCATGAAATAGAAGTTATAACACGCCATAAATCAGGAGAAAAAATTTCCTCGCACCTGATGCTTTCGCTCTTGAAAGACAAAACGGGAGAAGTTGTGGGAATGATGGGTTCTTTAACAGATCTCAGCATTTGCAAAGCTTTAGAACAAGAATTAGCACAGAGACAAGCACTATTTGATGCCTTTTTGAAGGAGGCGCCGGCGGGACTTTGCATTTTGGACTCCCAACTGCGGTACGTGCAAATTAATCAATTTCTAGCAGAAATAAATTGCCTGAGTCCTGAAGAGCACATAGGCAAGGCTGTACGCGAAATATTGCCGAATATCGCTCCAATTGTAGAGCCTTTGTACGAACAAATTTTGAGGACGAAACAACCCTTAATTAATATCGAGATGAGTGGTGACAATCCCAGAAAGCCTGGGTTTGTCCGACACCTGACAGGCTCTTATTTTCCCTTGCTAGACAAAGATGGCGAGGCTCTCGGCATCGGTGCAGTCATAATTGACATTAGCGCTCGCAAACAAGCAGAAGCTGCGCTGCAAAAAAGCGAACAGCTTTACCGCACTATGGCAAGCAATTTTCCTAACGGTGCGGTGATGTTGTTCGATCGAGAAATGCGCTTCACCCTCGTAGAAGGTACAGAATTAGCAGCCGTGGGGCTTTCCAAAAAATTGATGGAAGGCAAGACAATAAGGGAAGTATTCGAGCCAGATTTTTGCGGTGCCCTCGAGCCAAATTATCGGGCGGCACTGGCCGGAGAAACAGTTGTTACAGAATTTATTTACAGGGATCGGGTTTACCTCGGTTATACTTTGCCAGTCAGAAACGAACGGCAAGAAATTATCGGCGGATTGCTAATGACTCAAAACATTACGGCTCGCCAATTAGCAGAAGAAAAACTCAGAGAAAGCGAGGAAAAATACAGGTGCATTGTCGAGACAGCAGACGAAGGAATTTGGATGATAGATACGGATGGTAAAACTACTTTTGTCAACCAAAAAATGGCCGATATGCTCGGCTGCACTCCACAGGAAATGATCGGGCAGTCGCTATTTGCTTTCATGGATGCAGAAGGCATCGCACTCGCACAAGCCAATCTCAACCGCCGCAATCAAGGAATTCGCGAACAACACGATTTTAAGTTCCTTCGCCGAGACGGCAGCGACTTGTGGGCGATACTTTCTACTAATCCCTTGTTAGACAAAAAGGGACACTATGTGGGCGCTTTGGCAATGGTTGCCGACATTACCAATCGCAAGCAAACAGAAGCCGCATTGCAGCAGTCGGAAGCCAAGTTTCGATCGCTCTACGAATTAACCAGTTTGCCCGTTTTGATGTTATGCGACAATGGCATCACCGATGCCAACACAGCCACCCTAAAACTATTTGGCTGTACTACGCCGCAACAGTTGTACGGCAAAAACCCCGGCCAACTGTCGCCTCCTTTCCAACCCAACGGCAGAGATTCTTTGAGCTTTATTAACGAAATGATGGATCTCGCCTTTGAGCGGGGAAACCACCGTTTTGATTGGGTTTATCAGCGCTTAGACGGTACAGATTTTCCCGCAGAAGTCGTGCTGACAATCATCGAGGTTGGAAATGAAAAAATTATCCAAGCAGTTATCCAAGATTTAACAGATCGCAAACTTGCGGAAGAAACTTTAGTGCGATCGGAACAAGCGCTCAGACAACAAGCTCAGCGAGAACTACTGCTCAATCAAATTGCCAACCAAATCCGCACTTCTTTAGATTTAGATACAATTGTAGAAACCGCCGTTCAAGAAATTCGCAATTTGATGCGCTTAGATTGGTGCATTTTCACTTGGTATCGCCCCAACACGAATCCTCCGGTTTGGGACGTAACTTACGAAGCGAAGAATGCAGATTTGCCGAGTATACTCGGCACTTATCCTGTAGATGACAAATCTCGGCTCGCAGTGCGACAGATTTTGCGGCGAGAAATTCTGCGAATAGATGATGTCAGCACTTTTGAAGATGTAGAATTGCGCGAACTTTTCCAGGCTTCAAAATTTCAATCCGTGCTGTCGCTGCCAATTCATACTGCTTCCGGCGATATTGGGGTGATTACCTGCTATCAGACCCTATCCATGCGAAATTGGAGCGAATCGGAAGTCGAACTGATGCAAGCGGTGGTCGCTCAAATTGCGATCGCGATCGACCACGCCGAACTCTACACCCAAACCCGCACAGCGGCCCGATTAGCTCAAGCTCAAACTCAACAGCTAGAACAAACTTTACACGAACTCCAACGCACCCAAACTCAATTAATTCAAAGTGAAAAAATGTCGAGTTTGGGACAATTAGTAGCAGGTGTCGCCCACGAAATTAACAACCCGGTTAACTTTATTTACGGCAATCTCAGCTACACCAGCGAATACACTCAAAACTTGCTAAAAATGCTGCAACTTTACCAGAAGGAATACCCGCAGCCTAGCGCAAGAATTGTAAATGCAAGGGAAGACTTTGAAATTGATTATCTTATTGAAGATTTACCGAAAATTTTAGCATCTATGAAAGTCGGAGCCGATCGCATCCGCGACATAGTTTTGAGCCTGCGGACTTTCTCAAGACTTGACGAAGCCGAAATGAAACAAGTTGACATTCACGAAGGCCTGGAAAGCACGCTGCTGATTTTGCAAAACCGCCTGAAACATAAACCCGAGCACCCGACAATTAATGTGATTAAAGAATACGGTAATTTGCCTTTAGTGGAATGTTATCCCGGTCAGTTAAATCAAGTATTTATGAATTTGTTGAGCAATGCGCTAGACGCCTTGGAAATGGAGATAAAGGAATCCAATCGCACCGCCAAAAATCTCGCAATTACGATTCGCACCCAAGTAACCGACACTAACAGCGTTGCCATATGGATAGCTGACAGCGGCCCCGGGATGAGCGAAGATGTGCAAAAGCGCTTGTTTGACCCGTTTTTCACTACTAAACCCATTGGCAAAGGAACTGGCTTAGGATTGGCGATTTCGCACTCTATTATAGTAGAAAAACACGGCGGCAAACTTTCTTGCAATTCTGTATTGGGAGAAGGTTCCGAATTTGCGATCGAAATTCCTATGCGGCAAAAAATAAATTAAAACCCGTTGCATTGATATCATATCATCTCCGCTCGCTCCACCGGATTTGATAGGATTCAAATCCTACTCTTTACCACCAAACGCACACCACCAGCGGGTGCCATTGTCAAACCCCGGCGTACTGGCAAAACCGGACGATTTTCTGCAAGTTCTAAAGAGTATCGTGACAGCACTTTCGCCAATACTAACTTCATTTCAAACATTGCAAATGCCGTGCCAATACAGCGGCGGTTCCCTCCCCCAAACGGCAAATATTCGTAAGGCGAAAATTGCCTTTCTAGAAAACGTTCTGGTTTAAAACGCTTTGGTTCCGGGTAAATATCCGGTCGATGGTGAACCAAATAAATGCAGGTAGAAAGTATCATTCCTTGGGGAATATTATAACCCATTAACTGCATCGGAGCTTGCAGAAGGCGCGGAAATGTAAAAAATAGGATCGGATAAATCCGCAGGGTTTCGCAACAAACAGCATTCAAATACGGGAGTTTACTTATTTCCGCAGGCTCGCAATTTTCGACATTAATAGAATTGAGTTCTTGGAGCAGGTTTTTACGGACTTCTGGGATGTAGTGAATCCAATACAAAGCCCAGGCTAAAGCTGTGGCTGTAGTTTCGTGTCCTGCGAATAAGATTGTCATTAATTCATCCCGCAATTCAACGTCGCTCATCGGCTGTCCTGCTTCGTCACTAGCGGAAATTAACAAGCTCAGGATGTCTTCTCCCAAGGGTTGAGATAGAGTTTTGCGTTCGCGGATTTCTTGATAAAGCAGTTCATCTAAACGCTGTCTTTGTCGAATAAATCCTCCCCAAGGACTCCAAGCACCTAAATCTTTTTGCAACGACTTGATAAACAAAAAGGTAGCGCTTAATGGATTGCTAAACAGGCTGAACATATTAGTAATTAGTTGCTGAATTTGCTGGTAGCGTTCTCCTTCGCTCAGCCCGAAAACCGCGTGCAAAATTACTTCCAAGGAAATTTCCTGCATAGTTGATTGCGCGATAACCGAGTTACCAGGAGTCCAATTATTAATTACTTTTTCGGTGGTATTGCAGATGATTTGTCCGTAAGCTTTCATGCGTTCACCGTGAAAAGGTGGCATTAAAAGTTTGCGCTGCTGCAAATGTCGATCGCCATCTAACAACAATAACGAATTGGAGCCTACTAAAGGTAGCGCTATCTGGTTTCCCGTACCGGATTCAAAGAGTTTGGAATCGGCTGTAAAAATTTCTTGAATAGCTAAAGGATGGCTAATAATTACTTGCGGCGGAAAGTTGCTGAATTTGCTGGTAAAAAAATCGCCGTAGCGCTGATAATTATTATCTAAATAATACAGAGGATTTAAAATTCCCCGCACTGTCTGAACAAATCTAGCGCCTTTAGGGCCGTCTAGCAATTTGTTGGTAGCCTGATTTTGAGACTGAGAGTTTTCTGTGGGGATAGTCATTTATTTTCCTCCTAGTTTTAGGGTTTCATAGGACTAATGAAAGCATAAGTCTTATTTCAAACAACTCTCACATCCCTCAGCTATTAAAAAATACTACGCGGTAAGCATCATAAATTAGTACGGCAATAGTAGCATACAGAGTAACTCCCAGGCCAAAAGCTCGATCGCGCCGATCTTTGAGATAGCCTATCCAAAACGCTATCCTTCCGAAAACAAACAAAGTTGCCAAAATTGGAATCAGCTTGATGCTGTAAGCATCTAAAAAGGTAGAAAGAATTAAACTGCCTACAAAAAACAACACAAATTGCTCTCTTCCTGTTGATCAGATAACGCAAATGAATCCGCATTGCTTTTGATTCGGCATTTGCTAAAGGGTTGATGGCTGCGCTGCTAAATCTACCGTTCCCAACTGCAACTATGCCAGCAAACAACATCAGTAGCGGAAAGATTTGGCAGCGAAGGGTAAAAATTAGGCGCGACTCTGGGGTATTGAAGGGCGGTAGGGGCAGCGCTATCACAAAATAACCAATCAGTACAAAGGTAAGGGAGAAGATAAAAGCAGAAATGACTCCCCGAAAAACTATTTGCTGTTGTTGATTGAAACTGAGTAAATTAATCATTGTTTACACAAACCTTATTGTAGGTTTTTTCTACCTAAAGATTTTACGTAAACCCGATCGCACCTTGGCGTCTCCACACCCGTTGTCGGTAGATATCCGCTATTTTCGTACATTCTCACAGCTTCTTTGAGAATGCTAGCAGTTTCAATCCAGATTTCATCAAAACCGCGAGCGATAATTTTACTTTCCAATTCTTGCAGTAAAAATTTCCCCAAACCTTGTCCTCTTGCTGGGGGCAAAATATACATTTTGCGAATTTCCACAGCATTATTTCCGCGCTCAATCGGATAGTAAGCCGCCGTACCGACTATTTTATCCTGCCGTTCAACTACCCAAAATTCGCCGCCTTGATTGTGATAATGTAGTTCTACATCATAGACATCTCGATCTGCCCCGTGAGGTTCGCATTTTAAACCGTATTCTGCTAAAACATCCCTAATTAAATAGAACGCCTCAGCGCGATCGCGGGTTTCCCAGGAACGAATTAAAAAATCGAGATGTTGGGTTTTCATTAGTGGTTGCAACTTAATATTTATTTGTTGACTTTAGCAACTGTAAAAATATTGATTTTTTGTGTTTTACAGTCTTTAAATGCACCTAGCTTTTAACTGTGAATTCTCGGTTCAGGATGAAGTATTGCCAGCAACTCGCTCTCTACTAATGATAATTCCTCCAACCTCTGCATCACAATATCCCGATCGAAATAAGTTGTTGCCAAAATCCAATATACACCGTAATGGCGCGCCTCCGAAGCCATCAAACTGCGGTAAAACTTAGCTAATTCCGCGTCGGGACAACGATCGCCCAGCAGCCCCAACCGTTCGTGACTGCGCGCTTCTATCAAACCAGAAACCAACAAAGAATCCAAAAGTCTTTCGGGTTCCTGCTTGCGAATTTGGGCGGACAAACCAGCACCGTAAGGAGGTGCAGCCAAAGGGCCTAAAGCAATGCTGCGCTTTTCTAACCGCTGGTTGACTTGCTCGAAATGCTCTAATTCTTCGCGGGCGATCGCCGTTAGCATCCTCACCAATTTTTCCCTTGCTGGGTAGCGAAACATTAAATTTAACGCTACTCCCGCCGCTTTCCGTTCGCAGTGAGAATGGTCTAATAAGATTGTATCCAAATGGGCGATCGCCTGTTCTACCCAAGCTTCCGAAGTCGGCTGTTTTAAAAACTTAATAGTTGGCTGTGTTGAAGTCATTAGTCATTAGTCAGCATTTATCCTATTTTACCTAATTTTTCAAACACCGCATACATATCACCAGCAAACTTTTTCGGATTCCACAGCGGGGACAAATTGGCTGGAAGTTTAGATTTCAGCAACTGTGCTTTAATTGCATTTCTCAATTCACGTTCTTTACCCAATTTCACACCAACTTCCACGTATTCCGACCAAGACCAAGCCACACCAGTTTCAATTCCCAAAGCCTGCAAAAACGAATAACCCATTCTCGACAAAAATTGCTCTCCTGTGCGAGTCACCACTGGCAAATTAAACCACAAAGCCTCTAAAGTGTGAGTTCCTCCGTTGTAAGGATAAGAATCTAACAAAACATCGGCCAGCAAATAGATAGTTCTGTGTTCTTCCTCAGTAGCAAACCTTGGCAAAAACTTAATTCGGTGCTTGCTCACTTTCTCAGCTTCGCAAGCTTGGTGATATGCAGCCTCAAACACCGCAGCATCGCCTAAAGCTTTGTGAATTAAAATACTGTTTGGCACTTGTTTGAGAATCGCAACTTGGGCTTGTACCAACTCGTGATTGAATTTTCTGCCTGGTGCAACGCACAGGTAAACTATCTGATCCAAACCGATCCGATTCGACCTTCTCAAAGCAACGGGATCGACTCCATACCTCTGAAAACCGGACACCGCTACAAAGGAATCCGGCATCCTAATTAGCTGCTCGTCATAATATTTTTCCCGCCCGGCTGGGTGCGAGTGCCAGTCTGTAAGAAAGTAATTTTCCGGCGATAGGTAAGGGGCGTCAAATCCCAGCCAAGAAACACAAACTGGTGCGGGTTTTTGGTAGAGAATGTCAGCGTGAACTGGTACGCTGAGAGAATCTAAATCAACTAAAACGTCCAATTCATCTTGCTGAATTTTGTCGATAATTTCTGCGGAATTGGCAAGTCCGTTCGGGTAGGTTGTCGGAAAAGTCAGTTTGCCCCAAGTTTCAAATTGCTGAGTGCGATCGTCAGGAATAATTCTTTCGGAAGCGTACAAATACACATTGGGTGTGATTTCGGACAATTCGCGAATGATGTCAGCGCTGCACCAACCTACAGAATGGCGGCTGAAGTGATTGGACAAAAAGCCGATTTTTAACTTGCTGGATGGAACACTTGGTTTGAAACTGTAATTGGCGGGTTGAGAAAAATTAGGTTTAATACATTGGTCGATATACTTTTGGGCAATTAATCTGTAAAGTTGTGAGTTGGCTGCCAAGTCATCTCGCAAATAGGGCGTGCTGAATAACAAGTTTGCATAAAGCGATTTAATTTCCACCGGGCTAGCGGTTTCTAAGTTTTGCTGCAAGTACGACTCTAGCTCTAAAAATCGATCGCCCGCAATTTGATTTAATCCCGACACTTGATAGGTGCTGATGAAGTAAATCGCGGTCATAATTGGATCTGTCTCGCCACACATTTGGCTGTATTGGTGCACGGCTTGCCGCGCGGCAGCTAAATTGCTAGTATCTCTGAGGATGCCGCACAAATGTTGGTGGGCAGAAATAAAATCTGGTTTAATTTCTAGGGCTTTTTGAAGGTTGGGTATTGCGTCTTTAAATTGACCCTGGTGGCGCAAAACTCGGCCAATTTGACAGTATGCTTCGGCTAAATCGGGTTTGAATGCGATCGCCTGCTGCCATGCAGCCACCGCCTCATCTAACTTCCCTTGCCGCGCTAATTTATCTCCTAAATTTAAGTGAAAATCTACCTCAGCAAGCTGGGGATTGAGTTCGAGAGCTTTTTGCTCGTATGCTACCGCTGCATCCGGCTGCCCCTGCTGTTTCAGTGCCCCTGCCAAATTCCAGTAAGCAGCAGCCAAATTAGGTTTAAGTTCGATCGCCTTTTCGTAATTGACAACCGCCTCCACCAAATGCCCTTGTTTGTAGAGCATACTGCCCAAATTAGCATAAGCCTCAGCAAAATCGGGATTCAGAGCGATCGCCTCGGAATAAAACCGCATCGCTTCCTCAATTTGGCCGCTTGCTTGCTGCACATTGCCCATTGTCACGTAAGCCGCCGCCCAATCCGGTTGCAATTCCAGAGCTCGGCGACAAGCAGCGACGGCTGCTGCTAAATTGCCTTGAGAGTAATAGGTTTCTGCAACGACTGTCAGCGATGCTGCATCTTCAAATTGGGGTGTTTCGGATTGGTTGGGAAAATCGGACTTCATTTGGCGGCCTATCTGTGCTATCAAGTTAAAGGTTGAATCTATATTATTTTGAAGAGTAGCAGTTTTAGCGGAATTACGGGCGATCGTCACACAGAATTTATGAGCGACAAGCAAGCGACACAGCGCCAACATAACATCAAGTGGAAACCAAACCTCCTGCTGGGGATACTCTTGTTAACCTTAGCAATCCCCTTACCCTTTGCCCAAAAGACTTTCGCACAGCAGCAGACAGCCAGCTTTCGGCAGAAATTATTTCAAACTGCTCTTTATTTCACCCTATATTTTGAGGGTGGATTCAGCAATCACCCTGCCGATAAGGGCGGCAGAACTTATCGGGGCGTTTTGCAAACGGAATACAACGCCTACCGCTACAGTCGTGGGCTTCCGCCCCTCGACGTGACGCAGATGTCGGAAGCAGAGCTCCTAGAAATTTATAAATATTACTGGGATTCGAGCCTCTCGGGCACGATGCAGCCGGCTTTGGCGATCGTCATGTTTGACACCGCCGTTAATTTCGGTATTAATAACTCAATTACCTTTCTTCAGCAAGCCTTAGGATTGCCGCAAACGGGAGTTTTTGATGCCCGCACCAAGGAAGCGCTGAAAGGGGCAAATAACAGAAATACCGCGCTGCAAATGATTAATGAACGAATTATTTACCGCTACAAAAGGGTGCAAGAAGATCCGACTCAGATGGCTTTTTTCCGGGGTTGGCTGAGTCGAGATTATAGTTTGTGGGGCTATGTGAATAAGATTAAAAATTAAGCGGATTCATTTGTAAATAAGCCTTTGAGGGCGGGCTATAAGAACCCAACCCCTACTCCCCACAAGAAAATTTGATATTTGTGGAACAGGCCAGAAAGCCTGTTGCTAATATTTGTGGAACAGGCCAGAAAGCCTGTTGCTAATATGTGTGGAACAGGAATCTTGCCGGTTTCCATAAATTATCGACGGTGAAATTCTACTTGGTTTTCGAGAATCCGCACGTCAAAACGAGCAAGGAAATTTTGCCCTAAAAGTCCTTCGGCTGCTCGATCGCCGAGCGCCACTTGGATGTGGTACACAACAGCGGTTTGCACTGCTAAAGATGGCACCGAACCTAAATCAAATTCCACAACGCTACCGTCAGCAACTGCCTCCTGGCAGCGGCCAGACGGCACGATTGTCAGCGCATCAGCCATCCTGCGGGTAATCAGCGTCATGCCTGCTAAGGTCGGACAAAGCTTCTGAATATTCGCCCAGATCGACCGCTTCGCGAGCTTCCTCGAAGAAAAGCGGGGAGGACAAGTGTTTTGCCGAATTTAGCAAGCGCGTGTCTGCGATCGCATTTTCGAGGTCAACGATCTGCGACTGAATTGAGACCCGTTCCCCAAATTACCTCGCCGTCGGCTGCAAGCGCATCGCTTCCTTGTAATCGGCGATCGCACCTGGAAAATCCTGGAGTTTTGCGCGCACTTGTGCTCGGGGCCGATAAGCTTGTGCGAACTTAGGATTTTTTTTGATAATGCGATCGAGGCTTTGGAGAGATCCTGCTAAATCTCCAGTTTCTATCTGTTTTAAGGCCTTTTCATAGTCTGCTTGGCTCATATATTTCTCAGCATATATAAATTGCCTGCTTTTTCAACAATAATAGATTTTTAAAGGAAGCAGAAGTATGAAAGCAAAAGAACGTAAAACGCTCTCGCGCTTTAGATACCCGACTTCTTAAAGAAGTCGGGTATCTGGGTGTTCTGTTTTTTTTATGCTGGTCTACTTACTTGCCGCAATTAGCAAAAGTAGAGAACAAGTTATAACCTTGAACTTTCCACGCTTGCCATGTATTCCGGGTGCCAAAAAGAATCTGCATAGTTGCATCTCCATCAACGTAGCTTTGCCAACCTAATGCAGCAACAGTTGGGTACTGAGCTGGAAAATCCCCTAGCATAGGAGTTGCTTGCGGGCCTAGTTTCCATCCTACCTTTTCGCTAAATTCTTTAATTTCACCTTCGCAAGTTTTACAATTTAAACCGTTGCTCGTCTTCTGCCAAATCTCTAACTGCGGGGTCAAACCGTATTTGTTATTGCTGTGTTGCATCCACAATTGGTCGATCGCGCGGAGGTTCGGACAAGACGTGGGGTTGTTGCGGAGTAGAGAGACGGTTTCGCGATCGGCGTCGTCCCATTTCTTAGCTTCTAATAAGGTTTGTAGTTGCCTGAATTCGCTGCTGGTTTCTTGTGCGCGAACTCGAAAAGCTGGCTGCAAAACAGCAACAGATGCGGTGATGAATACTAGGATCACTTTTCCAAATTTAAACATGATGCCCCTCCCGGTAAAAGTGATTTAACAAATGATTCGTTTTTAGTGCCTACCTGATTTAGAAGGGCAACCACAGGATTGCCCCTACGCTGGAGTTAAATCTAAAGCAACACAAAATCCGATGCAGTAATCGAACTATTCAACCCAGTCACAGTTGCCAAAACTTGATCGGTGGATATAACTTTCAGCACTGTTCCTCCCGCAGTTTGACTAATTTCTAACTGCTGGAAAGTCAAACCGTTATCGAGCGCAAATTTATCGATACCTACCTCAAAATCAACCACCGTATCCGAGCCGGTACTTGGAGTTAACAAAAAGCGATCGCTCCCGCTACCTCCAATCAGAAAATCGTTGCCATTTTCGCCGCTGAGAAAATCATCTCCCAAACCGCCAAGCAAAGTATCATCTCCCTTGCCACCGTACAAACTGTCATTGCCGATACCGCCGTCCAAACTCTCAGCACCGCGGCCTCCAAATAGGATGTCATCGCCACTGCCACCTGTCAGCGTATCGAGTCCCCGCCCACCGTAAATCGTGTCATTGCCGCCGCCACCATCGAGGGAATCGCTAGCTTTTCGGGCACTGATAAAATCGTTACCGCTGTCGCCGATTAAAGTATCGCTATCATCAGTACCGACAAGATTTTTGCCCTCAGCGCCGAGAATTTCAGGAGAAGTATTGACAAGTTCCACATCACCTTGCACAACTGGAACAGCGGGTTGAGCCGGTGCTGGATTTCCTTGAATTTTGGCAGTTAAAAATTCGCCAGTATTTTCGGAAACTACCTGTGCGATTGGTTTTGTGCCAGCGGCCGCTTCTTCGAGGGCGATCGAACTTTCACCTAATGTCACCTTTTGGACTTTGGCAATTTCCGAGGGAATAAACTCAGGCAAAAAGTTAGATTTAACTTTATCCGTGCTTTGATTTGCCTCAGCCATTACCTTCGCCGCTTCCGGGGCAATTTGGGAAAGTTTTTCAGTGTTGAGATTGGTGTCAATTTCTTTGACCTTGGCAACAGATTGCTGGATAATGCTTTCTACCTGTGCCGCATCGCTCAAATCCAGGGAACCACCGGATTGAATTTTACTGTTAATTGCCCCGACAACAGCTTTGACGATCGCACCATTATCAGCCGTAGATGCACCGTCTATGAGGCTGCTGGTTTGGGTAATGACGTTTTGGACTTTTGTCATGGCGACTAGAGTTTCAACGCCACCCGCTTCATTTTTGGCTGTAGAGGCGATCGGATCTAAGTCTAATAAGTCAACTCCCGCAGGAATAGACAAAGTAGATTTAACTTTTGACTCGGCTTCACTCTGCGTCATTCCCCCAGCCATCAAATCAGTTACCAAACTCGTTAACAGAGTGACAACATTAGCATCTGCAGGTGCAGAAACAGGCGTTTCCAGTGGCAAACCTGTCGCAGTATCCGTCCCGCCAAAAGCAACTAAATTGCCTTCATCTGCATCGATTTTCCCATTTTTATTTTTGTCGAAAGTCTCCAAGGGAATATCGAGCTGATATTCACCGTTAAAGTCAGTAGTAGTTGAGGGTTCGTTACTATCTTTAATGCCATTTTTGTTAGCATCTAGGAAGATGGTTGCACCGGAGATGTAACCATCAATAACCAAGCCTTCGCTCAAACTAGAAATGGTCTGAAGAGGCTCGTCATCGTCATTATTGGTAACGAAAACAATTGATGTATTTAACCCGGAGTAATTGGGATCGGCGCTAACAGCAGGGTCGGCAATAATACTGTAATTTTGATTTCCATCAAATACAATATCATCAACGCCTTCTACCGTCACCCTCTGCTCTAGATTCCAATTAGTAGAATTGAAGGTAACAGTTGGTCTGGAAATTACTCCTTCTCCCACACTATTGCTACTAAAATTAATACTCACATCAGCAGTAGGTGGGCTGTTGAGTTTGACAGTGAATTGGTCTGTGCCACCTGTTTCTGTAGTGACTAATCCCGATGTTGGATTAATAATAATCTCTGGACTTGCAAGTATCAGTGTTGGCGTCACTGGTGTCACTGGTGTCACTGGTGTCGGCGTCTCTGGCGTCACTGGTGTCGGCGTCTCTGGCGTCACTGGCGTTGGCGTCACTGGCGTTGGCGTCGGTGTCGGCGTCACTGGCGTTGGCGTCACTGGCGTTGGCGTCGGTGTCGGTGTCGGTGTCGGTGTTGGTGTCGGTGTCGGCGTAGCGGACGTAGTTGGTGTTGGAGTTGGTGTTGGAGTAGCGGACGTAGTTGGTGTTGGAGTTGGTGTTGGAGTAGGAGTAGGGGATGTAGTTGGAGTTGGAGTTGGTGTTGGTGTTGGTGTTGGTGTAGTTGGCGTGTTGCCAAGAGTGTCATCGTCTATAATCGTACCCTTAGCGGTAGCAGTAGTAATGGTAGGTTTGGGGCCTGGTGCGATCGGATTTGACAAAGTAACGATAATGTCTTCATTGCTTTCTGGTAATGTATCGCCCAAGACATCCATAATCAGGGTTTTGGATGTTTCACCCGGAGCAAAATCGATCGTGCCTTTGATACCAGTTGCCTCAGAAGTCCCGCCAATATTGTTGTAATCGCTGCCGTTAGTAGCATTGCCAGTAATGTCATAACCAACACTGCTGCTAAATTCAAGATTGCCACTGCGAGTCACCGTGAAAATGGGATTTTTTACACCCGTGTTGCCTTCAGTATCGCTAGCAGCATTGATAGTAATCGCGTAAGAAACGGCCTGATTAGCGTCTAAATCGTTGAGCAAAACCCTGATATCTCCAAGGGTGTTGCCAACTATATCGGCCTGTTTATCTGCGTTAAGGTCTACTATGACAGGGTTGAGACCAGTGTAGGGAACCTCGTCGTAAGTGTTGAAGCCGCCCGTACCGTCTCCCCACAAAATGAAGTTCGAAATGACATCAGAAACTGCTAAATCAAGTTTGGCATCAGCATTAAAGTCTGCCAGGGCAACTGAAGAGGGGTTCACTCCTCCATAAGCACTGGTGGTAGAACCAAAGCTGCCCTTGCCATCTCCAAATAAAATAGAAACGCTGTTTGAGCCGCTATTTGCAGTTACTAAGTCAAGGTTGCCGTCGTTGTTCACGTCTCCCACATCTATAGAATTGGGGGATTTTCCTACATCAAAGTTCGTGGCTTTGTCGAAACTACCTTTGCCATCTCCCAACAGTACGGCAATATTATTAGATTTCTGGTTCGCAGTTGCTAAATCGAGCTTGCCATCGCGGTTAAAGTCTGCCACAACGATGCCATTGGCGGGAAATGTTCCCACACTAAAGTTAGTGGGTTTGCCATAGCCGCCCTTGCCATCTGCCAAGAGTATAGATATGTTGTTAGAGTCGGCGTTAAGAGTAACTAGGTCAAGCTTGTCATCGCCGTTAAAGTCTCCCCAATAGACGAAGGTGTAGGACGAACCCAAATCAAAGTTGGTGGCCGGACTAAAGCTGCCTTTGCCGTCTCCTAATAAGACAGAAAAGTCTTTAGAACTCAAGTTAGTAATGCCTAAATCAAGCTTGCTGTCACCATTAAAGTCTCCTGCGGTAAAGTCGTAAGGAGCTACTCCTAAATTAATTTTGGGGCCAAAGTTAAATGTGCCATTGCCATTTCCAAAGAGAATGCCAATGTTGTTTGACGAAAGATCCATAGTGGCTACGTCAGGCTTACCGTCACTGTTAAAGTCTCCGGTGGTGATATTGGTGACGTAGATTTCTGGATCGTAGTCATTAATTTTAAAGAGTGAGAGAACGTGGCTGTAAGCAGCCAATACCTCTGGTTTCAAGGCTAAAGGTGTTTTGATTTTTCCTGTTTTGATTTCGAGTTCCCAATCGCCGCCCTTGGCCGCACTTCCTGTGAAATTCTGGGAGGCGGCAACGCTGGCTCCGGTTAGTTCGCTCAGCTTTTTGATAAAGGCTATACCTGTGTCGCCTGCTGCTACTTGGCAACCATAAAGCAGAATTTCTGGTAGAATCTGTTCTTCCCCAGGGCTTGAAGGCTGCGAATTTGCGATCGCGCCCATTGGTGTCGAAAACCACTGCCGTAAAGAAGTGCGATCGCACTCGATGCTGTCTGCATTCAAGTTGCTGCTGCCCAATTGCAAGCAGCCCGGCGATCCGTGGGAAATTATGTGAATTGCTGAGACACTGCGATTTTGCAAGGCTTCTGCAATTTGTGCGATGCCGCTGCGACTGGCATCTAGTTGAATGACTTCGATTTCTGGGTTAATGCCGTTGGCTAAGGTTTGGAGTTCGGGTACGGCACTGTCGATAAATGCGATCGACTTTGTAATTGTTTGAGTCATTGAGTTTGGCATGATACACCTCTAAATATTTTGCTTAAATGGGGTACATTCAAATCAGGTATCTGCTAATTTTGCAATGTATTCCCTAGTTAAAAGTTGTAATTGAGATAATACCAAAAGCTACTTATAACGTCAATTCATAAAAGTCATAACTTAAAGTCATAAAAGTCATATTTGTAAAAAAATGTTGCAATAAGTAGACAAGCTATAAAAGTAAAGTTAAATCATGTATAAGCTAAATACAGCAGTTTTCTGTTGCCCGATCGCAACGCAATGGGTACTGGGTAATTGGTGAGTGGAAAGCTGTACCTCATCCCTGGCAAGTTGCTATTTTAGAAAAAAAGATGTCCAGAGCGCTTACAACTAACTTAAGAAATGAAGCTATGACAGTAGAAGAAGCCATCAATCTTCTGGACAATTTGGTAGAAAAGCAAACTGAGAAACACCTGACTCGTTTGCAGCAATCGATAATTCGCGGTGTTTTACAGTCTTGGACGTACAAAGAAATTCAGGAAAACGATCCGATCGCCCGCGGCTACACAGTGTGCTACCTAGGCCGCTATGTCGGCTACAATTTGTGGAAAGATCTGACAAAGGTACTGAGACAAGCAGGAATTCTTGGCGAAGAAGAAAGAGTAGTCGGAGCAAATCTTTGGGACTGCATCATGAGAGCTTTACAACAAGGTAGACAACCCGGCCCACCAACCGATCCGATGTTGGGAAAACTGATGCGGATGCGCTACCGCATCACCGAACATTTGGTCAGCACCGAGTACAGCGATACCTATCTGGCTGAAGATGAAAATTTGCCCGATCGACCTTTGTGCCTCGTCAAACGCCTGAAAAACCAGTCTCAGAGAAGCAGCCACCTATTCGATCGAGAAACGCGCGTTTTATATCGATTGGGCCAACACGATCGGATACCAGAATTGTTAGCTCGCTTTGAAGAAGATGGATATTTTTATTTAGTCTATCAATTCATCGAAGGGCAACCCTTGTATCAAGAACTAATCGAAGGTCAACCCTGGGAAGAACATCAGGTTATTGCTTTGTTGAAAGATATCTTGGAAGTGCTTGTCTTTGTTCACAAACAAGATGTAATTCACCGCGACGTTCACCCTCAAAACTTAATCAGGCGGACATCAGATGGCAAGATTGTATTAATTGACTTTGGGGCCGTTAAAGAAATCAACACTTCACAAAACAGCATCGGTCAAACGAAATCGCGCGGCGGTACTCAGCAAGACTACATTCCCCCCGAACAAGCCATCGGTTCACCGAAATTTTGCAGCGACATCTATGCTGTCGGGCTCATCGGGATTCAAGCCTTGACAGGGATGCGCCCGAAACAACTCAGAGTTGATAATTTAGGCAATCTCATCTGGCAGAAAAATGCAACTGTCACCCCGGAGTTGGCTCGCGTTTTAGACAAGATGGTGCTCTACGCTTTCCCCCAGCGTTACCCCTCAGCAACCGAAGCTTTGCAAGCACTTCAAAACTTAGGAGTTAGTTGACTGTTGTCCGTTGACAGTTGACAGTTACCAAATCCGACTTTAATATCCCCTCTTTAGTCCCTCTCTGCTGGGACTTTGTTTGTTTAGTAGCGGTTTCAACCGCCGAGTCTTATCTGTTCTGCCGATCGCATTTCCCACAGCCACAGCAACCGGTTTACAATGCGAGCGATCTTGTTGCCTATCGACTAATCCGCTACTATTACGCCTCGATGTACTGAGTAAAAACACTCGGTCTTGCCGCGCGATCGGGCCCTAATTGCCAAGGAAGAAGGCTGAAGCCTTAAGCAACAAGGCTGAAGGCTTCAGCAACAAGGAACAAGGAACAAGGAACAAGGAATTTTTTGTTTTAACTTACAAGCAACAAAAATTCTTAAATTCTGCCGAATGCCTTCTACATAAGAGCCTTCAAGCTTCGGTTGACTATCTATCTAAAGTTAGATAAAATAATTAATATTTTATGCTTAAAAGCTGTGAGGAAATTTTAAGCAGCTTTGTATAGCGGACAACAATATCACTAGAGTGTTTATTGTTACCTTGGATACGTAGAAACCAAATAATTCGAGGAATCGAGAAATTGGAACTTTTTGAACGAGCACAACAACTATCAAAGCCCTCAACCCGAATGGCTGCTGTCGAGTCTTTTGCCAAAAAAGCGAGTATTGCAGTAATGGCGATCGGGTGTACAGTCATTTTGGGTTGGATATTCGATCTGCAAATGTTAAAAAGCATTCTGCCCGGACTCGTGACCATGAAAGCCAATACTGCGGTCTGCTTTATTTTGGGCGGGTTTTCTCTATTCATCCAACAGCGGCGGCGCGCCGAATTAAGGGCAAGAAAGTATCAAAAAATTACTAATTTTTTAATTTATAGCTGTTCATTTTTAATTATATTAATTAGTCTATTAACCCTAGTTCAATATAGTTTTAATGTAGACTTAGGCATCGACAAACTGCTATTTAAAGAAAGTTACACCTTGACAAGCGCCGGAATACCAGGACGCATGGCTCCGAATACTGCCGGTGCTTTTTTATTGGTGGGAATAGCCCTGCTGCTGCTGTCAGAACGTCGCCCTAAATACCTGCGGATTCAAATCTTAAGCTGTTGTGCATTTTTAATTGCATTTATGGGTTTGATAGGCTACATCTACGACAAAGCTTTATTTTACCAAATTGGCAATTATACAGGAATGGCTTTGCACACGTCGGCAGCATTTATGTTGCTGAGCTTCGGCATTTTATTTGCCAGTCCAGAGCGAGGATTGATCGCAGTAATGACCAGCGATCGCGCGGGCGGCATCATGGCGAGGCGCTTGTTGCCACGGGCAATCATTATCCCGCCTTTAGTCGGTTATTTCATCCTATCTGGAGAGCGGTTACAAGCCTACACGCCGGAGGTAGGGATATCGCTGTTAAGCGTATTGAACGTGATTATTTTTACAGTTCTGATTTGGCAGAATGCCAAAACTCTTTGCAGCGCTGACCGGAAGCGGTATCGAGCGGAAGTGGGACTTAGGAAAGCTAAATCAGACTTAGAAACTAAAGTTGAGAAACGAACTATCCAACTACAAATCGCCAACGATCAATTGCAGCAGGAAATTCTCGACTCTCAAACAACAAAGCAGGCACTTCAAAAAAACTACAACCTGTTGTTTGCAGTCATTAACAGTACGCCTGCCGCCTTATTTGTCAAAGATATTCAGGGCCGTTACCTGATGCTGAATGCTGCGGGAGCCAGTATAATTGGCAAGTCTGTAGACGACATTATCGGCAGAGATGACAGCGAGTTATTTCCGCCGGAAATTGCAAGTAACATTAGGAAAACCGATCGCCCAATTATGACAGCGGGAAAAACGCAAGCGATCGAAGAAGAGCTGCCAGTTAAAGGCAACTTGAGGACATTTCTTTCTACAAAAAGTGCTTACCGGGACGGGCTAGGAAATATCAGCGGTATAGTTAGCATCGCGCGGGATATTACTGAGAGCAAACAAGCCGAAATCGCCAACAGAACTCTGGCAGCAATTCTGGAAGCAACGCCGGATTTTGTAGGTATCTGCAACCTCGAAGGACGCCCCGTTTACATCAACAAAGCAGGCAGAAAAATGGTGGGTATAGGCGAAAACGAAGATATATCCCACCGACAAGTTGCAGAATTCACGCCAGCGTCAGGCCGCAGCAATTTGAATCAAGCGATCGCCACCGCTGTTTCCGGGGGCGTTTGGAGCGGAGAAACAGCCTTCGTGTCAGCATCGGGACTCGAAATTCCCGTCAGCCAAGTCATCATCTCCCACTCCGCACCAGACGACAAACTCACATACATTTCGACGATCGCCCGCGACATCAGCGATCGCAAACAAGCTGAACAAGCGCTGCAACTGTCTCAAGCTCGTTTCGCCGGTATTGTAGAAATTGCCGACGATGCGATTATTTCGGTGGATGCTGAGCAAAAAATTATCCTGTTCAACCAAGGTGCAGAAAGGATTTTTGGGTGGACGGCTGCTGAGGCGATCGGGCAATCCTTGAGCCTCCTGTTGCCCGAAGCTTTTGCCACGCCTCACAGTCACCTCGTCAGCAATTTCGGCGGCGGCGTTAAACAAGCCCGACAAATGGGCAACCGCAAAGAAATTTTCGCCTGCCGCCGAGATGGTACGGCATTTCCCGCCGAAGCTTCTATTTCCAAACTCGAAGTGGCAGGCGAAATCATATTCACAGCAATTTTGCGCGACGTGACAGCCAGCCGAGAAGCCGATGAATTTGTGCGTCTGAGCGAGGAAAGATACCGATCGCTGGCAATGGCCACCGCGCAACTGGTATGGATGACAGACGCTCAGGGAAAGCCGCTCTCGCCGATCGACTGGATGGCATATACAGGTCAAAGTTTCGAGGAAGCTACAGACAACTGGGTTTCGGCAATTCACCCAGAAGATCGCCCGATCACCGCCCAAGCTTGGATGCGCGCAGTAGAAACCAAAAGTCTCTACGAAGTCGAGCACCGGTTGCGGGCAGCAGACGGTAGCTACAGACACTTCTGGGTGCGCGGAGTTCCTGTTTTAGCAGCAGACGGCAGCATTCGCGAATGGGTGGGAACTCACACCGACATTAGCGATCGAGTCCAAGTTTTGGAAGCACTCAAGCAGTCCGAGGGACAGTATCGAGCGCAAGCAGCCGAGCTCGAAAAAGCTGTCCACGAGTTGCACCAAACTCAAACTCAACTAATCCAAACCGAAAAAATCTCTTCTCTCGGCCAGCTAGTCGCCGGCGTCGCCCACGAAATTAACAATCCGATTAACTTCATTTACGGCAACATCACCCACGCCAGCCAATACGCCACAGACTTGCTCGGTTTGCTCCATCTTTACCAGGAAAAATACCCAAATCCCGTCCCAGAAATTGTAGAAGCAGCCGAAGATATTGAAGTTGATTACTTAATGGAAGACTTTACGAAGATTTTGGAATCAATGAAAGTAGGAGCCGATCGCATCCGCGACTTAGTTGTATCCTTGCGTAACTTTTCCAGACTCGACGAATCGCAGATGAAGCGAGTAGACATTCACGAAGGAATCGAAAGCACTTTGCTAATTTTGCAGCACCGAATCAAAGCTAATGTACTTCGTCCGGCTATTGAGATTATTAAAGAATACGGAAATTTTCCAAAAGTCGAGTGCTATGTAGGTCAGCTCAATCAAGTATTTATGAATCTTTTAGGAAATGCGATCGACGCCCTCGAAGAGTACAACAGCACTCATTCTTCCAAAGAAATATATGCTCGTCATAACAGAATTCGGATTAGCACAAGTGCGAATTCAGACACAGTAACCATTCGGATTTCCGACAACGGCATGGGAATCAATCAAGAAGTTATTAGCAAGTTGTTTGACCCCTTTTTCACTACTAAACCTGTCGGCAAAGGCACAGGTTTGGGACTGTCTATCAGCTATCAAATTATAGTTGAAAAACACCGAGGGAAATTACAGTGTATTTCCGCGCCCGGGGAAGGTGCAGAGTTTGTCATAGAAATTCCCATTTGCCAGAAACTATCAGCGCTGGCTACCGAAAACACTAAGGAAATGCTCATTAGTCATGAGTCATTAGTCATGAGTCATTAGTCATTAGTTTCAGGGCTGACCCATCAGGGGGGGGCTAGAAACCCGGTTTCTACGAGTTTTGCGTTTAGTGACGAGAAATATAGAAACCGGGTTTCTGAGGTAGCGAGTGCATCCAGGACTTGCATTTAGATCTCGTAGTCTGAAAACCTTGATTTTCACGGATGCCGATACTCTCCCTTTCTCGATCGCCCTAAATCGAAATAATTCTTTACAATAACAAAGTAACAATCCAATTAACTTTGACAAAATCCCTTGAAAATGCCTGTAAACCAACTTTCTCCAACCACAGCCTCCACGCAAACACCGACACTCGACTTTGACATAGCCATCGTCGGAGGTGGCATAGTCGGGGCCACCTTAGCCAGCGCCTTAAAAGATTCTGGATTAAAAATCGCTATAATTGAAACCCAACTCCCCGCCGCCGCCGCCGCCAAAAAACAAGCCTATGCAATCACCCTGCTATCAGGAATGATCTTAGAAGGTATCGGCGTGTGGCAGCAAATCTTGCCGCAAATCACCACCTTCGAGCAAATTAGTCTCTGTGACGGCGACTATCCCGGTGTTGTCGAATTCCACCGCCCCGATTTGGGAAATACTGGCAAATTGCCCGTACCAAAAACAGCTTTAGGTTACGTTGGGGAGCACCGAGTCATGCTGTCAGCTTTGCAGGAATGTTTGGCAAAAAATCCGAATTTTAGTTGGGTTTGTCCGGCGGAAGTAGTCGAGGTAAAATATTTAACCGATTGCGCCGAAATAGAAGTCAAACAAAACGGCGAAACTCGCACAATTCGCACCAAATTATTAGTCGCTGCCGACGGTTCGCGATCGCGCATCCGCACCGAAGCCAACATCAGCACTCGCGGCTGGAAATACTGGCAATCCTGCGTTGCTATCACTATTAAAGCAGAAAAACCGCACAATGATATCGCTTTTGAGCGCTTTTGGCCGAGCGGCCCGATGGGAGTCTTACCATTACCTGGGAACCGCTGTCAAGTAGTTTGGACAGCACCCCACGCGGAAGCAAAAGCTTTGCAACAAATGGATGAAACAGAGTTTTTGACTTTGTTAGAACAGCGCACGGGCGGGCTTTTAGGGCGTTTGGAATTGGAGAGCGATCGCTTTTTGTTTCCCGTGCAGTTAATGCAGAGCGATCGCTACGTTTTGCCCCGATTAGCACTAATTGGCGACGCGGCCCACTGCTGCCATCCCGTCGGCGGCCAGGGATTAAATATGGGCATTCGAGACGCTGGGGCGATCGCCCAAATCTTGCAGCAAGCGCACCAACAAGGCGAAGATATCGGCGATTTGCGAGTATTGAAACGGTATCACAACTGGCGGAAAAAAGAGAATTTAATCGTGTTAGGATTTACCGATTTTCTAGACAGATTATTTTCCAATACTTGGCTGCCAATTGTAGCATTTCGCCGCTTTGGATTGTGGTGTTTGCGGACAATTCCGCCAGTGAGGTTTTTAGCCTTGCGTTTGATGACAGGCTTGATGGGGCGGCCACCTGAATTAGCCAAAAATTAGTATCAGGAGTTGATAATGTCGATCTAACTGACTCACTAAGCGCCATTTTTGACTGGGGTTAAAAACATTTAATTGGTAGGTGCGTCGCTGCGACCTGTTAGATTGAACTTGCCAATTTTAGATAGCGACGCACATCATTTACCTAAAAAAAGCTATAATAGCAATCGTTCCAGCGATTAAGAACGTCCCGAATATCTTCGCGGTTGCTATACCTAAAAAGTGCTGTATGTTGAAACTTACAGAGCCCAAGCTTGTAACGACATATAGACCGCTAAAAAAATTAACAACCCGGTAAATAGAAATCTGACTAATTTATCTGACAATTTTGGCAACAGCCTAGCACCAAAATTGGCCCCAAATAACGATCCCAAACCCAGCATTAATCCTGGCTCTATCAATACATTACTAGAATCTGCGATTACATAACGACTGACGGCCCATAATGAAATTAATACAATAGCTCCGTAGCTGGTTTGTACAGATTCTTTAATGGGCATTTTAAGCAACAGAACTTGCAGGGGAACCATCACAATCCCTCCACCTACTCCAAACAAACCCGATAAAACTCCAGCTATCAGTCCAATGCCTTGAGTTTTTAAAATGGGCGCTGTTGAATTTGTCTGCGATTCAGAGAAATCAATTTTTGCTGCTTTTTTCTCTTCTTTTTGAAGTTGCTTTTTCAAGTTGATCAGCCAGATTGCAGTTATCTGGAGAGCAGCAAAACTCAATAATAGCCATTTACTAGGTAAAGCATTAGCAATGGCAACTCCTATTTCGGTTGTTAGCATTGCCGGGAATGTTAATAAGGAAACCGTTTCAATTTTAAGCGAGTTCATTTTCCAATTCTGGATTGTTCCAGAAAGTGCGCCCAGGCTAATTGCAACTAAGCTCGTTGCAACAGACTGAATAGGTGACGCGCCAATTGCTGCAAGGGCTGGAACATAAAGTAAGCCGCCTCCAATACCAAGGAGAGCAGAAATAATTCCAACAATTATGCCAATCGGAAACAAATGTAACACACCTAAAATACTGCTAACACTTACTTGTGTCATGGTAAAAATTATGAAGAAAGAGGGTAGTGGGCATCTCAATTCGCGCTTCATTACAGGAGTTTTGAAACGATGGCCCGAAACCAGATTCTGTCGAGGCAAATTCTGGAAACTTAGCTTAAAATGAGCGAACCGTCAGAATGAGTGCTGTGGCTGCTTTTGCATCCCAAGGATTTGGCGAGCTTGCTCAGGTGTTGCGATGGGATGCCCTAATTTTTCGCAAAGACCTCTTAAATTCGCCACTAATTCTGCATTTGATTTCGCTTTTTGTCCTTTACAGACATAGGTTTCGTCCTCAAATCCTGTGCGAATATGCCCCCCAAGTAGAATAGCTTGTTCTGCTATAAAATAGTTATATCGACTGCCAGTACCCAATGCTGTCCAGTGACATTGTTCTGGCAATTGCTTAACCATGTACTCCAGATTTTGAGATGTCGCTCCAATCCCTGAATAACTTCCTAGAATTAGGAGGAAATGAAGCGGATCTCTTAAGATACCTTTTTGCAGTAATTCTAAGGCTACTCGGATATCTCCCAGATCGTAAATATCGCATCTAGGGATCAGCCCTAAACTGTAAATACGCTCAATCTGCTCTCTTACATCATGTGGCGGGTTTAGGATGATTGTTTTTTCATCAATATTCCGTGTTGACAGGTTGAGCGCACACATCTCAGGCTGGAGTTCAGGCTTATTCCCCCACATTGCAGAAGATATTTTCACCAAATTACCCCGTTCAAATTTTTCTGGTCCTTGTGCTAACCTGTCTGTTCCACGTGGGCTGATTTCGATGAGGGGAGTAGAAACAATTTGTTTGAGCTTAGAAATAGCTTCATAATATCTCTCTGGATCGAGAGATTCTTCGCCATTATCGCCACGAACATGGAGGTGTATAATCGCAGCTCCATGTTCAAGTGCTTCTTGAGCCGATTTTGCTTGTTCTTCTGGGGTTAACGGAACAGGAGCTATTTCTCTAGTAGTGCGATGACCAGTGATTGCACAGGTGATAATTACGGGTTGCTTAGACATATTATTTATTTAAGTAACGGTACCCTATCTCAACTCTGCAACGGTAGTGCCAACTATACCATTAGGTTAGTGACACGGGGAATAAAGAATACTAATGTCGATCGCCCTTCCAAAACTGATACTTCTTATACAGAAAAAAGAAGTTAGATCGCACTTCATGGTAAGAAGCCTCGATCTAAAAAACCACTTAATACAAAACAACTGCCAACAGTCAAAACTGTCAACAGTTGTTTTATATATTCAATGCGGATTCTGCAACGGTAGTGCCAACTATACCATTAGGTTAGTGACACGGGAAATAAAGAATACTAATGTCGATCGCCCTTCCATAACTGATAATTCTTATACAAAAAAAAGAAGTTAGATCGCACTTCCTGGTAAGAAGCCTCGATCTAAAAAACCACTTAATACAAAACAACTGCCAACAGCCAAAACTGTCAACAGTTGTTTTCTATATTCAATGCGGATGGCGAGACTCGAACTCGCAAGGACATAATGCCACACGCACCTCAAGCGTGCGCGTATACCAATTCCGCCACATCCGCTCTTTCTGGCAATCTCCGGGATTTTTGCGTTACGAGTTAAAGATTTACAGGTTGAGGTTCCTGACATTTAACTTGTGACTTGCCCTTTTGCACCGCCGATTTAAAATCATAGCACCACTACCAGCAAAATGTAAAATAAATTTTTGTGAACAATTTCTGCAAAACGATTATCCAGAACATACCGAAAGGCATTATTGTACAGAATATTGAGTGAATTAAGCAGCGAAGATGGGGTTCTCGAAAATTTTAATCGCTAATCGGGGGGAAATAGCCCTCCGCATATTGCGGACCTGCGAGGAAATGGGGATTGCCACGGTCGCCGTTCACTCCACCGTAGATAAACACGCCTTGCACGTCCAGTTGGCAGACGAAGCCGTTTGCATCGGCCCCCCCACCAGCAGCAAAAGCTATTTAAACATCCCCAACATCATCGCGGCCGCCCTGACGCGCAACGCCGCAGCCATTCACCCGGGCTACGGATTCCTCTCGGAAAATGCCCGATTTGCGGAAATTTGCGCCGACCATCAAATTACCTTCATCGGCCCTTCTGCAGCCGCGATGCGGGCGATGGGCGACAAATCCACCGCCAAAGAAACTATGCAGCGGGTGAAAGTCCCCACAGTTCCCGGTAGCGACGGATTGCTGGCGGACGAACACGAAGCTTTGTCGATCGCCCGCGACATCGGCTATCCTGTGATGATCAAAGCCACAGCCGGCGGTGGAGGCCGCGGCATGAGGCTAGTTAGAGAACCCTCGGAACTCCCCAAACTATTCTCAGCCGCCCAAGGCGAAGCCGATGCAGCCTTCGGCAACCCCGGACTTTACCTCGAAAAATTCATCGAAAAACCCCGGCACATCGAAATCCAAATCCTCGCCGACAACTACGGTAACGTCATCCACCTCGGCGAGAGAGATTGTTCGATTCAGCGCCGACATCAGAAACTCCTCGAAGAAGCCCCCAGCCCAGCCCTCAGCCAGAAACTGCGAGATCAAATGGGTCACGCCGCCATTGCCGCAGCCAAATCCATCAACTACACGGGTGCCGGCACTGTCGAATTTTTGCTTGACAAATCGGGCAAGTTCTACTTCATGGAAATGAACACCCGCATCCAAGTAGAACATCCCGTCACCGAGATGATTACAGGCCTCGACTTGATAGCCGAACAAATTCGGATCGCCCAAGGAGAAAAACTGCAAATCAAGCAAAACCAAGTAATTCTCAACGGCCACGCCATCGAGTGCCGCATCAATGCCGAAGATCCCGATCGCAATTTCCGACCGCATCCCGGCAGAATCAGCGGTTATTTGCCTCCCGGTGGCCCCGGCGTGCGGATGGACTCTCACGTTTACACCGATTACGAAATACCCGCTTACTACGATTCTTTAATCGGTAAAGTAATTGTATGGGGGCGCGATCGACCCTCAGCCATCCGGCGCATGAAACGCGCCCTGCGGGAATGTGCTATCACCGGCGTGCCTACCACCCTGGGCTTTCACCAAAAAATCCTCGATTCCCCTGAGTTTCTCAGCGGCGAAGTTTACACCAATTTCGTCGAACAGTTCTTGAACAATAGTCAGTAGTCAGTAGTCAGTTGGCAGTTGGCAGTTGGTGGCAACTAATCCATGCGCGATGCGCGATGCCCGATGCCCGATGCCCGCCAACTGACTATCACATCATCATTGTCAGGATTCCTTGCTGACCGAGAATCATTTCTCGCAGCAAGCTACAGATACCCACCCAAATAATCGGCGTAATGTCCACCCCGCCGATCGGCGGTACAATCTTTCTCGTTACGGCTAAAAAAGGTTCCGTCGGCCAAGCAATCAGACTCAACGGAAATTTGCTCAGGTTCACCTCGGGATACCAAGTCAGGACGATCCGAAAAATAAACAGCAAGGTCATCACAACTAGGACAGAGCCCAGAATCCAACTTGCAACGGTAATACCAGTCATGGGTCTTATCTCGAAATTTTAAGTTTTGTTAAGTCTGCTCTTCATAATTTTAACCGTTTGACAGGTGCGATCGAAAGTATAAAATTAATAAAAATCAAATTGTTGTAACAAAGGCTTTGAATCTATGACTCCTTCTCTCGCGAACTTTTTGTACAGCCTGCTGGTGGGCGTGGTGGTTGTAGTGCTTCCAGCAACGATCGGCCTGATCTTCATCAGCCAAAAAGACAAAATCAAGCGCACCTAAAAAGTCAGCGGGTTTCTAAGTCCGGCGCTGCAAGTCAATTGTGGGCTACAAGTCCGGCATTTCCCCGATCCGAGAAACCTCGGCTGCCAGCAACTGTCAAGGCAAAACCTTCAGTTGACTGCCAAGCTGAGGTTTTTTCCCGTTAAACTCATTATTATACTCACTTCCCAAGCTGAAACCCTGACCGGACGCTGCCCCAGAAAGCACAGTCGGGCTGACAGACTTAATGATAGATGTAAAATCTAACTCGCTAACATAGGAAAGACATAGGAGATAGGCTAATGGTCAATTTAGGATTGAACTGGAGCAGCCTGTTAGGGATCATCCTAGCAGTAGCAGGGGCAGGACTGTATTTTCTGCGATCGTGGCGTCCCAAACTAGCCCGAGACCACGATATTTTTTTTGCAGCAGTCGGCCTGCTGTGCGGCGGTATTCTGTTATTTCAAGGATGGCGGCTCGATCCCATTCTGGCATTCGGTCAATTTCTGCTCGCTGGTTCCGCCATATTTTTTGCAGCAGAAAGCATTAAACTGCGAGGAGCGACCACAGCCCAAGCCAAAACTCGCGCCCAATACGTAGATGAAGAGCGACCGGTCAGCAACGCCTACGGTTACGAGGGCTACGATGGCGAAATGGAACAGCTAGAACCAGAGGAAGACTATCCGCAGCGTCCCCGGATCAGAGGCAGCCAAGACTACCGTTCCTCTCGCGAAGCCTACGAGGATGAACCCCGCCGCCGCCCCTCGAATCGCAACGGCAGCGTTAACACCTCCAGGCCTGAGTCGCCCGATAGATCGTCGCGCAAACGTCCCTCTCGCCCAGAAGCCCCGCCTGCCCAAGAGTCTGACAACTGGGACGTTTCAGACAACCCCGAAGAAAGACCAACCCGCAGCCGCAGCAGTCGTCCCCCTGCTTCGGAAAACCGCAGTTCCGATACGCCGCCGAGAACCAAAAAACCCCGTCCTACGGAATCATCCAGGTCTCGCCCCAGCAACCGCGACGTGGAAGCACCGCCGTCAGACTACGTGGAGTATCGACCTGTAGAATACCCGGAAGACCAACCGGATAATTCCCCCAGTTTCGACAAATAGGCAAACACTAAGTAGATGGGTGAAACTAAACTTTTCTCGTGCCCGCAGGCAAAAAAATAAGTTGCGTTTATTGAGTCCCATCTACTTATTCTCAGATATTAAAGTGATTAAAAAGCCAGTAAATTGTGAGTGTGAAACCCAGACCAACACAGATATACACAAATAAAAGCTAATTTTTTTTAAAATTATTTTGACCTACCGAACCTGTGGAACTAATCGACAGCATAATAATCTTAATATAAAATACCACTTATTAAATCAGCAAGATGCCATTACTCGAAATAGGAGATCCGGCTCCCTGGTTTTCCATTCCTTCTACAAATAACCCCTTATTTTATTTCTCAACGGTTGCCGGCCGACGAGTCGTGCTGTTTTTCTTTGCCAGCGCAGCTTTTCAACAAATCCAAGTTATCCTCAAAAGCTTTCAAGAGCTTTCAGAAGAATTCCAAAGGTTGCATGTAGCCCGGTTCGGAGTGAGCGTTGACCCAGCAGACAAAGAACAAAACAGACCGACAACAATTGCTCCGTCATTCCTCTTTTTCTGGGACTTGCATAAAACAGTCAGTCAGCAGTACGGTGTTTTCCGAGATGTCGAAGAAAATGGATTTGCCGGAGTTCACTATGCACCCCAAACTTTTGTACTCAACGAAAACCTTCAAATAATTAATATTTTGCCGATGGGCGAACCGCACCAACACGCCCAACAAGTATTAGATTTTCTCAAAACTTTGCCCCCTATTGAGGAAGCCCGAGCAGCCACTCGCCACGCCCCGGTGTTGGTAATTCCTAACGTTTTAGACAAAGCCTCTTGCCGCAGTTTGATCGATATGTACAAAGCTAATGGTGGCAGTCCCTCGGGCTTTATGAGGCAAATAGGCGGGAAAACTGTTGGCTTGCACGACGACACTTTTAAGAAGCGCCGAGATTTCTTTATTCAAGACGAGGATTTCCAGCAACAATTGAATGCGATTATTCTACGCCGGGTGCGGCCGGAAGTAGAGAAAGCTTTTCAGTTTACAATCACTAGGTTTGAACGGTATTTGATAGGTTGTTACGATGCTGACAGCGGCGGTTATTTTCGGTCGCACCGCGACAACACTAGCAAAGCTACGCTGCACCGCAGGTTTGCGATGACGCTAAACTTGAATGTGGGAGAGTACACGGGGGGATTTTTACGGTTTCCAGAGTACGCGCCGCACGGTTATAAAGGCGATTCTGGCACGGCGATTATTTTTTCGTGTTCTTTGCTGCATGAAGCCACTACCGTGATTAGTGGTCAGCGCTTTGCTTTGCTGTCTTTTTTCTACGGCAATGAGGACGCTGCGGTACGAGAAGCTAATTTTAAGTATTTAGCTGCTGATTCAGATTCCCAAATTGGAGAACCGGCGTGAGGAAGGTCACTACCCTGGTGCAAGTCCTAAAATAATTACAGAAGGTAGTTAGCGGTTAGCCACAAAACCTAATTCCTAGCTACCGATCGCTAAATAATAATCGATCGCCATGAATTTCAAACTTCTAACTTTAGCAGTATCGGGAATTTTAACGGTTGGGGTTGCAACCAGCGCTACTGCGGTTATTACGACATCCCCTGTGCGGCAATCAACAGATTTAACGGAATTTAACTCGGTGCATTCCCAGGGTGCGATCGCCCAAAATGTTGAAGAACAAACCAATATTCGAGTCTACGAAAAGGCTAGTCCGGCGGTTGTTACCGTCGATACAGATAAATCTAACGGCAGCGGCACAATTATCAGCCCCGACGGCATGGTGTTAACTAACGCCCACGTTGTTTCGGCAGGCGGTACCGTCAATATCATTTTGTCAGACGGCAGAAAACTTGTCGCCGATGTCATCGGATTCGGCGAAGAAGGTCTAGACTTAGCCGTGGTGAAGATTCGCGGTCAAAACAATTTGCCCACCATTCCTTTAGCCCGTCCCGGTTCGGTGAAAGTCGGGCAACAAGCATTTGCGATCGGCAATCCATTCGGTCAATTTCAAGGTACTTTTACAGTCGGAATCGTCAGCCGCATCGACCAGCAGCGGGGCTTAATTCAAACCGACGCCGCCATCAATCCCGGCAATTCTGGAGGGCCCTTGCTCAACAGTTCAGGAGAATTAATCGGCGTCAATACTTCTATTTTTACTCGCGGTCGGGGCGGTGGCAGTATCGGTATCGGTTTTGCAATTTCAGCAGACAAAATACCCGCTTTCCTGACAGCGGTACGAGAAGGGCGAGCTCCCCGCGTGGCTCAAGCCCGATCGCCCTTTGGCAACAAATCACCTCAAAAAGTTCCGTTAAACGGGCCCGCCGTCAGCGGCATCCTCACCGACAAGTCTAGCGTTCTGCCCACCGACAACAGCTTTTTTGACCTCTACTCCTTTGAGGGAAAAGCGGGCCAGCAAATCACCATAGAAATGAAAAGTCAAGAAATTGACCCTTATTTAATTTTGCTCGGGCCCAACCAGCGCGAAATCGCGCAAGACGATGACGGGGCAGGCAGTAAAGACGCCAGAATTACAGTCAGGCTGCCAGCAGACGGGATTTACACGTTAGTGGCAAATTCCTACCAAGCTAGGCAGTCAGGGGCTTATACGTTAGAACTGAAAGCGAGTGCTCCTACCGCGCCTTCTCGGGCGATTTTGCAAGAAGAAGGCGCTTTAGCAGCAGGCGGCCCAGTATTGCCGTCTGACAACAGTCTGTATCGCGAGTATACTTTTGAAGGTCGATCGGGTCAGGCTGTAACCATTTCCCTCGAAAGTACAGATTTCGATCCCTATGTGGCGATCTTTGGCCCTAACGGTCGATTAGTGGCAGAAAATGACGATGGGAGCGATTCGACTAAAAATGCGTTTCTGACCGTTACTTTGCCCGCTACGGGTCGCTATCGCGTAATTGTCAATGCTTACGATGCTTCTGGCCGGGGTCGTTACACTCTAACTGTCCGGTGAAAATGGGGAAAAAGGTAATGGGTAATCGGGAATTGGTAATTGGTCGAATTATTCTGCTTCCTGCTTCCGTGCATCCATTAAATTCGTTACAGAATCCGGTGCCGAACTTCCTTCTTCCATCCGTTAAATCCGTTACAAAATCCGTTGCCGAACTTCCTTCTTCGTTGCAAACCGAGGTAATTCATGCGTCAAGTTAGATTTTGGGCGATCGCGCCAATTGCTCTATTAGCTACTTTTTCTGGTAAGCCGACTGTCTCCCTACCAGTTTCAAATTTAGGTGGAGTTGCTAACAGTAGTTCCACCCTCCTTTCAGCAAAACTTCCTCAAAATTTAACTGATGCAAAGCCTGCTGAAAAGGCGGTTTTAGCTCAAGCCAGCCCCAACCAGTCGCCATCACCACAGAGTTCGCCAACTCAGAGTCCAACGGTAGAACCTCGGTCGAGTCCTGATGCGGGGTCATCTAAGGTCATTTTAGAGCAAAACGGAGAACTCACCCCGGCTAAGTCTTCTGTACTGCCCTCGGACAGCAGTTTGTACGACGAGTATACCTTTGAAGGCACTCAGGGTCAGAAAGTGGTTGTTACCGTAGAAAGTACCGAGTTTGATACTTACCTGGCTATTTTCAACTCCCAGGGCGAGTTACTTGCAGAAAATGATGATGCGACGCAGCAAAATTCCAATTCTGAGCTTACTGTTACCTTGTCTGCGAACGGTCGCTACCGCGTCATTGTCAATGCTTACGATCCGCCTCCAAAAGGTAGAGGCAAGTACAGTTTGACCGTCCGCGAAACAACTGGAAATTAGTTTGAACGAAACTTGGGAGTCAGGGCACGGCCTTGCCGTGTCCCTATAATTCTAGGACGATCGCACTACAAGCAACTGCGATCGACTTTGGTACATTCATGTGTTATCTGAAACTAGAAAAGTCATAATTTTGCATTTATAATTTGAGAAACTGTATTTTAAATAACTCTTAAAAGTAGAATGGAAGCTGAAATATCGATAATTTTTCAACTTCCATTCTAGATTGATTTAGATTAATTTAACGCAGCCCCAGCCAGGTAAAAAAATCCTGGCGGGTGAAGAATTCTAGCAGCAAAAGTCCCACGAATCCCACCATCGCAAATCGTCCGTTGATTTGTTCTGCATAGGCATTCCACCCAAAGGCTGGTTCTGGTTTTGGGGTATTTGAGGTTGTCGGTTTTGGGGAGGGAGGAGTTTGAGCAGTCATTTAAAAGTTTTGAGTTTTGAGTTTTGAGTGATGAATTTTCGGAAGCTTGGCGATCGCACAACTTGTAATTTACCAGGAAAATGACAGCCCATGGCTAATCTGCTGACTTTTCTAAACTTTGAACCGATTCGATCAGATTTCGCACGGTTTCGGTACCTTCAGAAGGCTCAAAAAACAGCGGGAACTTGCCGCGAGCGATCATTCTCAAACCCAACGGGCCCAGACTCAGCAAACCTTTAATGTCGCGGAAGTAGTTTCCTACTACTTCGATCCCAAATTTGCGCTCGTCTATCCAGCCACCTTCTTTGACGAGATCGATTAAAACTTTGCGGTGGCGGATCGATCGACTGGCTTGGTCGTCTTTGCGATCGAGAATCTCTTGTTTAATCTTACCAATTTGATCCATCGGCGCCACTTCCATCGGGCAAACCGAGTTGCAGTAGTAACAGCGGGTGCATCCCCAGACGCCTGCGGTGCCTTCGTTGTATTTTTCGAGCCGATTTTCCGTTTCGCTGTCGCGGGAGTCGGCGATCGTGCGGTAAGCTTTGGCGAGGGCGTGGGGGCCGACAAATTCCGGGTTGACTTCGCGGGCGTTGCACTCAGAATAGCACGCGCCGCAGAGGATGCAGTTGCCGGTTTGGTCGAGTTTCGATCGCTCTTCTGGAGTTTGCAGAAATTCGCGTTCTGGAATTGCTCGCGAGGCGGTGCTGATATAGGGTTCAACTGCTTCTAGGTTGTCCCAAAAGCTGGTCATGTCAACAACCAAATCTTTAATAACCGGCATATTTCCCATTGGGGCGACGGTGATTTCTGGGATGAAATCGGTAGGTATTTCTGCTGAGCTGGAATCGGCTATTTTTTGCAGTCTTGCCAGTTCGCTGGCTACATTTTCTTTGCAAGCTAATGCTGAGCGACCGTTAATTCGCATAGAACAACTGCCGCAAATTGTATTGCGACAATTTTTGCGAAAAGCTAAAGTGCCGTCGTGTTCCCACTTAATACTGTTGAGGCAGTCTAGGATGGTATTGCTCTCTTCCACATCTAGGGTGTAAGTGTGAACCCGAGGAGCCTCGTTTTGATTTTGGCGCACTACGTTAAAGCGGACTTTCATATTTTGAGTAAGGAATTTAGTTTCTATTTTAAGCTAAATTTTTGAACTCTTTAGAAAGCTCTTATTTTTTTAACCACTACCTAAAGTAAGAGATTTAAAAAAAATTATTATTGTTTGATAAACATGAATAATTCTCAAGTTATAAATCCTAAATTACCACTTTTTTAAGCGGATTTGTGAGCTATTAATTGGAGAGAAAAGTAATTAATCGCTGCAATTCGGTAGTCGGAGGTGCGTGATGTCCAGCTTGTTTGTATTAACTTTCATGTTTTCCACACCGGCTTTTTGTCTGGGTCTGCTAAATCCTCAATGGGTGGGACTGGCAACTCGCAAGCGATCGAGTGCCTTGTACGGCGGCTTGATGGCAGTTTCGTTCGTTTTGCTTGGGGTTACAGCACCCAAGGCGCCACAACCAGTTTCATCGGGGCTGCTGGCCTCAACTGAATCGCTAGAATTTAGGGTAAGCGCACCTTTGCGCTGAAGGTAGCTGGGTATGCATTTCACTTTTTTGGCAGCATTACAAGAAATTTTACCAGGACTTACGGCCGGTTGGGCCCAGAAACGTAGTTTTTTAAGAAAAATACTTGGTTCTACTCATTTACTGCAATTAAAAACCCCGGTTTATAGGCGTCGGAGTGCGATCGCGAACTGTAGGGAAAAATCGGGGCTTTAGTAAGGAGAAATACCCTAACAGGACTTACGCAAAAAACCCGGTTTATTCCACAACTCGTCGCTTTTTCGATAAATATTGACGCAGAAACCGGGTTTTTGGTCTTTGAGTGCGTCCAGGACTGACTCAGAAACGGGGTTGCACTAGGGTCAGGTGTCCAACGTTCTAGTTTACTTCGTAAATCATAGGGATTTTTGAGTTGATCGGTAGATAAATAAGCAAGTTAACTTCTCAGGACTTACGCACAGGGATTAAAGAACTCAGGTGGTTTAAACAGATATCCTTCGTGCTTCACCTCGGATTTGGGTAAAAGAAACCCGGTTTCTGCGTCCTGGATGACTTCTCTTTTTTACTGCTAAAAATCGCTATGTTTAATTTTTTCGTCTTAAGCTTTCTCTTGTCTATCCCTGCCTTGTTTCTGGGTATTGTTAATCCGAAATGGGTGGGCGCACCAACCCGCAAGCGATCGATCGCGATGTACGGCGGGTTGATGGCGGCTTCGTTTGTGCTTGTTGGCGTCACCGCACCCCCTCCGTCTCAGGAAGTTTCAGTGGCGCTTCCGGCCCCAAGCGCTCCGCTAGTATCATCTCAAACCGCTAAGCCGTCACCGCTTTCGGCAGCGCCGACACCCAAGCCGGAGACTGTGAAAACGCCGACACCAACACCGAAACCTGCCATTTCTGCTGCCACACCTGCACTTGCCAAACCAGGGCCCGATCGCAAATTGCCATCTTCAGTCAAATCTGTTGAGCGAACCGCAGAGATTGCTATTGATGCAAAGCAGCCAAAGGAAGATACCAAGAAAGTTATTTATGAGTCTTCTAAACAGAAGGTTAAAAGTGCCGATTTTCCGAGTTGCGTTAACTCGGATTGCGACTGTTCTGACTTTGCGAGTCAAGCCGAAGCGCAGCGAGTGTTAGAGGCATATCCGGGCGATCCGTTTAAGCTCGATCGAGATCGAGACTCGATCGCTTGCGAAACGCTAGGTTAGATTTACTCTACCAACAGCCTCGGTTAACGATCGAGGCTTTTTTGGGTGATTGTACGAATTGAAGAACGCCAATCGATCGGCTAAAATGGTGCAATTGTTGAGCTTGCGGTGCGGGTGCAGCTATGACTTACAGCTTGAGAATTGTCGATTTGCCAACGAGTGAACGGCCACGGGAACGGTTGATGGCGGGTGGCCCGAAAAGTTTGGCGACTGCAGAATTGATTGCGATTCTCCTGGGTACAGGTCAGGGACAAGGCAAACTTTCCGCCGTCGGGCTCGGACAGTATATTTTAAATCAGTTGAGTTTGCACCACCGCGATCCTCTGGCTGTGCTACGCACTATTAGCGTTCAGGAGTTGACGCAGATTCACGGGATTGGCCCTGCCAAGGCAACTTCGATTTTGGCTGCGGTGGAGTTGGGGAAGCGGGTGTTTCAGTCGCGACCACCGGAAATGGCTGTGGTTGACTCTCCCCAAGCGGCGGCGGACGCCCTGAGTCAGGATTTGATGTGGCAGTCTCAGGAACGTTTTGCTGTAGTGCTGCTGGATGTGAAAAATCGGCTGCTGGGTACTCAGGTAATTACGATCGGCACAGCGACGGAAACTTTGGCTCACCCACGGGATATTTTTCGCGAGGTGATCCGCCAGGGGGCGACGCGGGCGATTATCTCGCACAATCACCCCTCGGGGATTGTGGAGCCAAGCCCGGAGGATATTGCTTTGACGCGGCAGTTGCTGGCGGGAGCGCAGTTTTTGTCGATTCCGCTGCTGGATCACTTGATTTTGGGGAATGGCGATTTTCGGAGCTTGCGGCAGACGACGACGCTTTGGGACGAGTATCCCCAAGGCGATTGAACTCTTATGCTTAACTAATTTCATTACTATCATTAGTTATTTGTATCTTTGGCCTCTCCGACGGCTGAATCAGCCATGACAGCAGGCAAATTTTCCGGCTGGAGTCCCCCGCGAGAGCCTGTTTTGGCTGAATGTCGCTGCTGATACTTCGTTTCGACCACAACTCGGTTAATCTAGTATAGGTAGGCTGAAGAGGTCGCTAATCCGATTTTTTTTGAGCATACTAAACGTATACTGAACCAGCACCTAAATACCCATTTATTAAGAAATTATTAAATGGGATGTAAAATACACGGTGTGGTGATAGGAGGAGAACTGTGTTTCTGAGACTTGCAGAACAACACCGTAAATTCGTTCAAGATCTGGTAATGAACCTCCAAGCTTTAGCGATCGTGCTAGAGCATCGGGGTTATCTGGCATCCTGCTACACTTGCGGGGGTCAGATGAACAGTGCCTCATTTATGGTCAGTTTGACGGACAACCATCTGATTCGATTTTTAGTGTCAGATTACGGTATCACTTGGACTGAGATGCGGGACGACCGCGAACTCATGAAACTAGAAGGTGCAGAAGCTATTAGTCAGTTACAAGAACTGGCAAATCTCGTAAAGTATCAAATCCAACCTTCGGAAGCTACTTTAGCGACGGCGCAGTGATTTTAGCGATTGCACGGTTCCGAGGAAGGCGACGCAAGAAAGTGGGTGCTTGTCTGCTAAAACCGAATCCCCAGCGAGTTAGTTGAGAGGGTTCATTTAGGTGCACACCGATGGCTGCTCAACAGACAAGGGTGCTATCAGGGTGCCTTCTAGACGGGTTAGCGCTCAGTCGATCGAAGTGAGCCTGGGCAGACGGCATACTTTATGCCAGAAGTCTCAAACTTGGAACCTCTAGTTTTTTTTCCAGAAGTTGATTCTCCCTTGAGAGCGATTAGCAAAATGTAGAAGAGCGAGTGCTCGTCGGCTGCGAAGTTAATATTTCTCCCTTTGGCATTCACAAAGTCAAGGAATTGAAATTAACTTTGAGCAGGCAGGTAGAATTTAACATCCAGAGTGAGGATGAGGCTGTGAAGATTGGGTGAAGCGCATACCGGGGGCTATCGCCTAGGGGCGATTCAGCAGTCAACTGCAAAGCCGGTAAGGCTTAATTCGAGCAATTAGTGTGTGCTTGATGGAAAACATCTTCATTTGTCTAAAATTCCTTGTTTGGATAGCCGCGAATTCCATGAGACTGTTGGCGAATCAATACTTTCTTTCCTTGGGAGGTTTAATAATGAGCTGCCAAGATGGCAAGTACGCCAAGAAGAAAGAAGAAAGAGAAACAGGGAAATAAAAATTAATTGCGGGTAATTACCGGAAATGATCTAACAGGGGTGCGACGGGAGCAAATGTGGGGTGTCACGCTTCACGGATTCGCCAACAGCATCAGAATCTTCGCCCGGAGCTTTAATTGACACTAATTCCCTTGTGGTAGCCCCACCAAAGTGTTGCGTACCCCCTACACTCGTCCCAATTCCGGTTGCATCCGCAGTTGGACCGACAGCGGCAGATGCTCTGAACCAATTGGCGGTAAAACCTTGGCTGATTTCGCCCCCCAGTGCTGAGAATACCAAACATAGTCAAGCCTCACCAGGGGAAAAGTTAATTTCCAGTTTAACTGTTTAACCAGTAAATTCAGATCCCACCCGTGAGGAAAAGTAAAGCCAAAACCCCGTCCTGCTGTTCGGAAAGCATCTTGCATAACCGCTCTCAAATAATAGTAGTCTTGAGACTGGTCAGTCAGATTAAAGTCCCCCGCAGCAATAGTCGGCAGCGTTTCTTTCTGGAGTCGCCGCACTAAATCTTGAATTTGTGCCGGTCGGTCGCCGTACTCGTAAACTGGGATTTTGAGGAAAGGCAAAATTTTATGCTGGCGAAACCAAGGTGGGGTTGTTGAAATGTTATAAAGAACTACATCTTGCTGGTTCATTCCGATAATAGCTCGTTCCTGTGGTTCGTTCCCACCGGCTAGCTTTAACTTTTGAAAAGAGCGAATGGGATATCTGCTGAGAATCACATGGTATCCGCGCCCCAGGTGGTGCGGGTATAATGCGGCCAACTTAGAGAATACTTCTTTGGCGTAATCCTCCTTAATTTCTTGCAAACAAATGAGGTCTGGTTTTTCTTCCTCAATTAGGTTGACCAAAGCTTGTGGGGATTTGTGATGCCAGCCGAGGTTGAGAGAAAAAATCTTGAGGGTTGGCTGGGAGTCACTGATGTTCGTCGGCTGGGGAGAAAAGTAGGTGACGTGTAGCCAACCCAGCAAACAGATGCCAGCCACAGAGGAAACAATCGCGAACCAGCGTTTCTTTATGATAAAAAACCCTAAAATTGGCAGCAGGAAGATTGGCAAGAAAATCCAAGGAACAAAATCCCCCATCAAGGCAATCGGCCACAGCCTGTCCCAAAAGATCAGTCTCAGAATCAGATAGCTGACAATCAGTGCTGAGTAAGCGTAGGCGAGCAGTTGAGCAATTCGCTGCAAAAATCGGTAAGGCTTAATCATAGCGCCGTCTGCAATAGCATCCTCTTACGGGTGTGGGGACAAAAAACTGGATACTGCTCACCTCAAATTAACTGAAATGGCCGCTCCCCGGCTGAGGCTAGGGAATACACTTCTCCTGTGTCCGGCTCTTTTATTTTATACAGACTTCTGGCTGGAAACAGTGATTGAAAATCGCGATCGATATATTGCTATTTAGAGCAAGTTGTTGGTTAAATCAAAATTAGCGATCGCAAAGTTAGGAATCTCAAGCAAATGATAAATCTCAGCGAACTACTAGAACCTATCGCCAGTCAATTTCGCAGTATGGGAATTCCCGAACCAATTACCCATTGGGGACACCCTGTAATGATGGGGATAGTGGTGGTGGCGATGGGCAGTTTTGTCGGGTATACGGGATGGCAGGGACGTTTGGCCGCCGATAAAGATGTCGCACTCAAAAGTCGCTCGGATCACCGGAAGCTTGCACCGTGGATGTTTCTGTTTCTAGCTTTGGGCTATACAGGCGGCTTGCTGTCGCTGGTGATGCAGCACCAGCCAGTCATGGAAAGTCCGCATTTTTGGACAGGTTCGGCAGTGCTGGTTTTACTGGCTGTTGGCAGCTTGATTTCGCTAACGGGTTTTGGGGGCAATAAGCTGGCACTGCGCGCGGTTCACGCTTATTTAGGCACGACCGCCCTTGCACTTATGGTGCTGCACGCGGCTTTCGGTTTAAAATTGGGGCTGTCTATTTAGAAGAGGAAAAGGAAGGGGAAGGGGAAGGGAAAGAATGTAAGGAAAGAAATTTTGCCCTAACTTACGCACGGGTAGCGAGAAACTGGGTTTTTTATCTAAATACACAGCGTTTAGCTTTTGATCTAGGTTTAAAAACCCGGTTTTTTTGGTAAGGAGTGCATACGTCCCGCATAGGTTTCCCTGAAATATTCCCCCTCTAAATTACTAATTAATGAATCAAGCAACGGGTGCCATTTTCTGTCTTGCCTACATTTTGGGATTGATTTCTACAGCGGTTTCTTGGGGTAGATACGGGATACTTGCTTTGGCAATAGCGGTGGCGATCGCCATGCCAAAATTGTTGCGAAAATTTACTAAAAATTCTGTCAAAGTCACCAAGAAAAGACGCACCCGGCAAAAAGAAAATACTCTTGAAGAACCCTTAGATGCGAGGGAAGAATTGAGTTTGTTGGAGATGCTGCCGAGAGCGAAATGGGTGTGGGCAGTTGCGGGTTTGGTGGCATTTCTAGCTAGCATTTATTTTGCAGTTCGATCGCCCCAACCGGCAATAGATGACATCAGCAAACTGATTCCGGCGGGCGGGAATACTCAAGAAGTGGCAGTGACAGTGCGCGGTAGAGTTGTCAGTACGCCTCGATTGACTCGATCGGGTCGATCGCAATTTTGGCTAGAAACAGATTTAGTTAGCGAAATCAACGGCGGCGAGGGAGGAGCAGTTGTCAACCGCCCAGTATCCGGCAAACTCTACGTTACAGTTCCCCTGCTGCAAGCAACGGGTTTGTACGCCGACAATACGATCGCAGTTGTGGGTTCCTTGTACAAACCGCAGCCGCCGTCGAATCCAGGGGCTTTTGATTTTCAAGCATATTTAGCCAGAGAAGGGGCTTTTGTCGGACTCAAAGGTCGTCAAATTGACTGGACGAGAGAAAAGGCGATTGCGGAGGTAAATCGAGTTAACAGCCAAACGGCTGCTTTCTTGGAGCCCAGCGGGATGCAGCCATCGAAAATTCAAGCGATGCGGCAACGGATCGTGCGATCGCAACTATCGCAGTTAAATGTTCCCGAAGGGCCGTTAATCAGTGCGATCGCCCTCGGCAAACAAGCAGTAGATTTACCTTACAATATCCGCGACTATTTTGTGCAGGCTGGATTGGCCCACGCGATCGCAGCTTCCGGCACTCAAGTTTCAATGGTTTTGGCTTTAGTTCTAGGTTTAACCAGACGTTTTTCCAAACAATTACAATTTAGCTTTGGCGTCGGTGCTTTATTTTTGCTCGTGGCATTAACTGGCTTTGAAGCTTCAGTATGCCGCGCTGCTTTGATGGGATTTGGAACCTTATTTGCTTTGGTGCTGAACCGCCAAGTTAAGCCGCTGGGGTTGCTGTTAATCGCTGCTACTATTTTACTGCTGGTTAACCCTTTGTGGATTTGGGATTTAGGTTTTCAACTGAGTTTTTTGGCGACTTTAGGGTTAATCGTGACAACGCCCCCGCTGATGGCAAAGTTGGACTGGATGCCTCCCGCGATCGCTTCGATTGTTGTGGTTCCGATCGCCGCTTCAGTTTGGGTGCTGCCGCTGTTACTTTATGTTTTTAGTGTGGTATCACCTTACAGCATTTTAGTTAATATTATTGCGGCTCCTTTGCTGTGGATTTTGAGTATTGGGGGGATGGTTAGCGCTTTAGCTGGATTGATTTTTCCGCCCGCTGGCAGTGTTTTAGCGCAACTGCTCGATTATCCGGCAAAGGGGTTAATTGCGATCGCCCAATATTTCTCGCAATTACCCGGTAATTCGGTAGCTGTCGGTCAAGTATCGGTGTTTCAGCTAATAGCGCTTTACAGTTTAATTTGCTGGGTTTGGATCGGGGAAAGAAGGAAGAAGGAAGAGGGAAGAAGGAAGAAGGAAGAGGGAAGAAGGAAGAAGGAAGAAGGAAGAAAAAAGAAGGGGAAAAGTAGAGTTATTTCGCTGCCGAGTTTTTCATCGGCTTGGATTTTACCGCTGGCGCTTGTGGCGGGAATAAGTATCATAGTTTTGCCAGCTTGGCAGGTTCAATCATCTTTATTTCAAGTTACTTTGCTGGCGACATCTGGCGATCCAGTTTTAGTAATTCAAGATAGGGGAAAAGTGGCGCTAATTAATAGCGGTGATGAAAATACCGTAAGGTTTACAGTGTTGCCTTTTTTGCAGCAGCAAGGAGTTAATTCTGTGAATTTTGCGATCGCCACTCACGGTCATTTAGGTTTGAGCAGCGGTTGGGGAAAATTACTACAACGCTTGCCAATTAAAACATTTTATGATAATAATGCTCCGAAACAAATTCACCGTGGCAACAATCAGGAATTTATGACGGCTGTGCAATCTCGCCAAGGCGTTTACTTTCCTTTAGAAACTAACAGTACAGTTGATCTGGGTTCGACGCGGTTGCAGTTGGTGAATGCGGAGATTCCAGTGGTAGAATTCCTGGTGGGAAATCGAACTTGGTTGCTCGTCGGTGAAATGACACCGGAAGCGCAAAAAAAATTGGCAGCAACGGGAACCTTGAAGCCGGCTCAAGTGCTGTGGTGGTCAGGAAAAGCCCTAACGGCCGAGTTATTGGGCGCAGTGGGGCCGCAAGTGGCGATCGCATCTGCTGACGAAATAGACCCAGAAACCGCAGCCCAACTGCGCCAAAGCAAAACCCAGATATTCTGGACAGGGCGCGACGGAGCCCTCCAGTGGACTCCAGCAGGGGGATTTAAGACCACTTTGGAATCTGAAGAAAATCAAACTTCTTTTTTATAAAGATTTACAATCTGGCGCACTGTGCGGTAAAATACGTTTAGCAAATATCTCAACAAGACTTGTGGCTCGATCGCCGAATTATGCGATCTTCACCGTCGTGAAGCAACAGCAACCTTAAATTTGTGGTTGATTTTCAGCTTCAGTCGTGCGATTATGGTAAAATCGCCAATCAATTGGAGAGGTGGCAGAGCGGTTGAATGCGGTAGACTCGAAATCTACTTTAGGGCGACCTAACGTGGGTTCAAATCCCACCCTCTCCGTTTAACAATCAACTTTTAGGGCGTTCAAAACCCGGTTTCTTAAAGAAACCGGGTTTTTTAGTATTTGTCGTCCCCAGATTGGTTTGTAGTAAGGACAAAAGTCCTCCCGTCCTACCAAATCTGGGTTTGCCACCCCCTTTATGATTCGGCGGTTTCAACCGCTACTACACATACGAAGTCCACTGCAAGCGGACTAAGAAATAAGGGGGATATTTAAACCGGATCTGGTATCACTCCTATTGAGGACTAAAGTCCTCACTACAAACTATTTTATAGTTCCCAGGTTGGCTTGTAGTAAGGACTTTAGTCCTGCTCCTATGAGATGCGGTAACAATTAGTTAGTGAAAAAATATTCACAAATATGACTTTTATGAATTCAAATACTAGGACTTTTATGAATTCAACAAATGAATTTATGAATTGACTGTAAAACAGCTTTTATTGATAATTATTACATCAGCCGAGCGTCGCACGGGTAAACTTCTCTTTTGCTGACATCTGCATTTCTCATCTATTCGCACTATATTCCTACAAGGAAATCCGATATGAAAACAATTACCTATTGGTTATTCAGCGGTCAAACCGCTCGCACATTCATCGAAATTTTGAACAAAATCTGGGGATTATGTGCTGAATCCGGCGGCAGAGTTGGCAGAGAACTTGCTCAAGTATCACTCCCATCCATAGAGCAATCCGCTGCTAAAATCGCAGCAAGTTATCAGTGCGCGAAAGAGCAATACGACACCAAACAACAGGAATTAAAACAAGCGGAACAACAAGCGATTTTAGCTTATCAAACTTGCAACAAAGAAGCAGGAAATTTAGCGATGGGAAAAGCGATCGCAATTAAACTGATTTTACCACAGTTAGCGTCACAATCTAGGCAAGCCGAACAAATGTTAAAAAACAATCATAAGCTGATGCTGTTAGCAAAGGGGCACAAGCATTGATGGTAGCACATCGAGCGCATTGATTGATAGGAACGCAACTTCTGAAAAATACTGTGATTATATTGGAAATAAGGAGCTATCTATGAACACCAATCAATGGGAACTATACCAGAGCATAGAACAATTTTCTTTAGATGAAGCCGATACAGCTTTACCGTTTAGTAAACGGCTGGCGCGAGATAACGGCTGGAGTGCTAATTACACTCAGCGCGTCATTGTCGAATACAAAAAGTTTGCTTTTCTCGCTGTTGTTGCCGGACATCCCGTAACACCTTCGGATCAAGTCGATCAAGTCTGGCATTTACACTTAGTTTACACGCGCTCTTATTGGGACGAATTTTGCCCGAATGTCTTAGGAAAAGCTCTGCATCACGGCCCAACTCGCGGCGGAGGGAGCGAACATGACAAATTTAATGACTGGTATAACAAGACTTTAGCTAGCTACGAACATTTCTTTGGGCAAAAACCGCCCGAAGATATTTGGCCGCCAGCACGGATTCGTTTTGGTCGAGACCTGCATTTTCGGCGCGTTAACACTCAACAAAAGTGGATTTGGCCGAAGCCAGATTTACAGCAAATCCGTCTGGATTTAGAACAATTGCGCTGGCAGCAATTAGGGCTCGCTTTCCTAGTTTTCGCCTCAGCACTAACAGTTACAGCCTGCCAGCCATCTATTTTGGCAAGCCTCCCCAACCCGCTTGATTTCACAGGGCCTGAGTTTCTCTTTTTTTACATGGTCATGGCAACTGTAGCGGTTTCATTGACAGTGCTTTTGCGCCGATATTTGCGAGAATCAAGCGGCCATTACTCTCAGGAATTACCAGATTTATCTGTTTATGAAATCGCATATTTAACTGGTGGGGAATCCCGCGCTGTAGAAACAGCGATTGTGAATCTCGCAATTCGCGGGTACTTGGAACCGCTGCCCTCAACACGAACTTTGCAGTTAGCAACCGCCTTACCACCAAATAGCGCTCCTTTAGAAAAAGCCCTCGTGCAAGCAGTCAGCATTAACGGCTACGTCTGGCGAATTAAGCAATTGGTGCCACCTGCGACAAACTACATCCGCGATCGCTTGCAGAACCTGGGGCTGTTAGCGAATGAAAGCCTAACCAATATCATGCAGTTGTCTGTACTTCCGATCTGGCTAGCGTTGATATTAGGAATTAGCAAGATTTTAGTGGGGATTTCCCGTGGCAAACCAGTAGGCTACCTGGTAATTCTTTGTAGCATCACAGTAATAATTGGCTGGGGGTTTTCGCCACCAAATTCGTCGTGGCTCACCCCCTATGGCAATCGCGTGCTGCAACAATTGCGATCGAGAATTAATCCCACGAGAATTAATCCCAGACCAACCGATCAAATTGTGCTAGCTTTTGCTCTCTTGGGCCACACTGTTTTAACAGGCAGTTCTTTGGCAGATTTGTCGCAAGTGTTAACACCGTATGCGAGTAGCAGCAGTGGCGGTGGTGGCGGTGGCGGTGATGGCGGCGGCGGTGGCGGTGGCGGCGGTGGCTGCGGTGGCTGCGGTGGCGGCGGTGGCGGTGGCGGCGGGGGCTGTGGCGGCGGCGGTGCCGGCTGTGGCGGTTGAAAAGATAGCCCGCGTTCGTGAAGCGAAGCTATCCCGAAGGGAATCGCCCTTTCCCTTCATCCTTCTTCTCGATCTCTGTACAACAGACATCCTACTTGTTCTGGAAAACGGTAAAGTTGATGCTCGATCGAACCATTAGTTTGTAGTGAGGACTTCAGTTTTTTTCTGGCTTTAAGTTAATAAGGACTAAAGTCCTTACTACCAACCATCATGACTCACTTGAAACTGGGTTTTTTACTAAAATACTTCTATTTATTCCAATTACCAATTACCAATTCCCAATTCCCAATTCCCCAACTCAAAACTATCTCTTCCAATACCTGCGCCAGTGAAACAAATTCTCCCACAAATTCTGCATAAAAGTATTGCTGCCCAAGCGCTGCGACTCCCAAGCAGCAGCAGTTTGACCGTTAATTGCCGAAAAACTCGACCAAATATAAGGAAGTTCGGCGATCGCCTCAACTTTCATCCCGTGACGCACAGCCAAGGCGATCGCGTGAATCAACTCAGCAGCTTGTGGCCCCACAATACTCGCTCCCAAAATCTCCCCGTTGCGATGCCCGACAATCTTACAAAAACCAGTTGTATCGCCGGACATTTGAGCTCTTTCAACATTCTTGAAATATTCCCGACCAATAATGAGATCGTCTCCAAAACGGCGCCTTGCTTGCGCTTCAGTCAAGCCAACCCTCGCCAATTGCGGATCAGAAAAAATCGCCCAAGGAATCCCGCGATAATCAATTTGAAACATCGGCAAAAACAAAGCATTTTTCACAGCAACCGCAGCTTCGCAATTAGCGATGTGAGGGAACGGATAACCCCCAGCAAGATCGCCGATCGCGTAAATGCGGCGATTAGTTGTTTGCAGCTTTTCATTTAAAATCACCCCCCGATCGCTGAATTTAACCCCAGCGGCTTCGAGATTTAACCATGCAAAATGATGCTGGCGGCCCGTGGCCAGAAAAATCTCCTCAGCTTCGATCGCCCTTGGCCCAGCTTGAATCCACTTTTTACCCTCAATCACCCTCGCTTGAGTCACCTCAGTAGCAGTCAGAATTCGCACTCCTTCAGCTTCCATTGCAGCTTGAACCAACCCAGCAGCCTCCCGGTCTTCTTTAGCCAAAATGTGCGAACTTTTCACCACCAAAGTGACAGCAACCCCCAGCCGAGCAAAAGTCTGAGCCACTTCGACACCGCTGGGATCGGCGCCGATTACAGCTAAACTTTTAGGCAACTGTGGAAGTTTTGCTAATTCCCCGACAGTTTCCGAAGTAAAAAAGCCAGCAGATGAAAGTCCTTCAATATTGGGAATCGTGGGCAGAGTTGGACAAGCCAGCAAATAACAGAGCGATCGCAATTTCCTACCGCCCGCGACAAAAGCTAAATCCGGTTTCGCCACAAACTCGCCGCTGCCAAAAATAACATCGACCCCGCGAGCAGCCAAAACGCCGAGATCATCAATTTCTGACAAATTAGAAACAACACCCTCGGCCCACTTTAGAACCCCGTCAAACCCCAATTTGATCGGCATAGAGGAATTAGCGACTTCCCAGCGAACCCCCAACTGCTGGCGGGTTATCTGCTGGGCAAAACGAGCAGCCTCCCTCAAAGTTTGGCTGTATCTCAAACCAAGGTCGATCGACTCTTTACCCCTTGTCGGCAAATCTTGCGAATTACTTAGCGGTTCCACCAAAGCAACGCGAGCCGGGAAATTAGTTGCAGTCAAAGCAGCATAACGTCCGGCCGGAGTTCCACCAATAATCACTAAATCATAGTCAAGCATAAATAAAAAAGTCAGTAGTCATTAGTCATTAGTTTAGGACGATCCGCGCGCCCGGCCAGAAACCCGGTTTCTTCCTAGATACTTCGCTGCAAAACCCAATATTTATCAGAGAAACCGGGTTTCTTGGGGATGTCCGCTCAAACGACCAATAAAATCGGTTTGTCAACTTTTATTGGTTGTTAACAGTCAACAGTCAACTGACAACCCTCAACTGACGAATAACTTCGGAAAGTCCAGCAATTAGCTGCAGATTGTCCGCCCTTGAGCGCACAGCCACCCGAAAAAATCGATCGCCCAACTCAGGAAAACTTAAACAATCCCGAATCAAAATCCGGTGTCGTTCCAACAGACTTTTTTGAATAGAAGAAACCGACATCGACGACTCAACCAATAAGAAATTAGCCGCCCCTGCAAAAGGCTGCAAACCCGGTAAATTAGCCAAACCCTCAAATAGCTCTCGGCGAGCAACAGGCAGCCAATCCCAAGTTTGCCGCTCAAACACAGTATCTCGCACCACAGCAGCAGCAGCAGCAGCAGCCAAAGCATTCACAGGCCAAGGATCGCGCTGCAACTGCCACCGGCGCAGAATATCGGGATGGGCGATCGCACAGCCCAAGCGCAGTCCCGGCAGAGAATAGAATTTAGTGAGCGATCGTAAAATCACCAAATTCGGAAACTCCTCAACAGCATCGATCAAAGTTTCCTGCTCAGAAGGCGGTAGAAAGTCCATAAAGGCCTCATCCACCACCACCATACCTAACTGCTTCAAATAAGGCAAAATCGCCTTCCTACCAAACAGCAAACCCGTAGGATTGTGGGGGTTGTTCAGCAGCAAACCTCGTCGATGGGCATCGATAGCAAGAGGAACTGGGAGACAGAGAGAAGGGGAGACAAGGGAACGGTTAGAAACCGACAAATCATCCGTTACTAACCGGCTTCCAGCCTCCGCGTCCAACGATTGGAGTTCCAAAGGGCATTCCAGCACCTGCGCGCCGAAAGCCGAAAGAGCCCGCGAGTAATCGCCAAAAGCCGGAGTCACCACATAAGTCGCCTCCAGCTTCGACAAATCCCAAGCCGCCCAAGTCAACAATTCCGCCGAACCATTCCCCGGCAAAATCCAATCCCGGTCAACATTCAAAGCCTCACCCAAAGCAGTCCTGAGCTCCCCATAATCCGGATCGGGGTAAGCCGTCAGACTGCTCAAGTGTGCTTGAATCGCAGCCAGGGCCGACTCAGGAGGGCCCAAAGGACTGATACTCGCAGAAAAATCGAGAATAGCAGAGGCAGGGCAGCCTGCCAGTGCGGCTGCCCAAGCTAAATTCCCACCGTGTACAGGTCTAATCAAGACTCAGTTCGCCAGCTATTCCGCGTTTTTCGGGGGTGCAACTCTGTCCTTAAACAACTTCCCTGCGGAAAATGCAGGAACTCGGGTTGCTGGGATTTCCATCTTGTCGCCAGTTTTGGGATTGCGACCCTCGCGGGCTTTGCGTTCCCGCGACTCAAACGAGCCAAAACCGACCAGCGTCACTTTGTCGCCATCGGAGACAGCTTCCATGATTGCTTCAAGGGCGGCACTCAAAACAGCATCTGCCTGTTTTTTCGTCACGCTAGCCTTTTCCGCGACTGCATCAACCAATTCACCTTTGTTCATTGCGAACTCCTTCTGGATTTGCAAAATTACGTTAAACAGAGTTAGTTCAACTATTAGCCGTGAGTTATCAACTGGATTGAGGTGTGGCTTGGGAGGTTTGGGTGGTTCCCGATTGCTCCCGTCCGCTTCCCCGAATCACAACTCCTGCTGAATACCAATTACCCTAGGGTAATTGGTCAGAAAAGGAATTTTTGTTTCTAATTGCTGAAAACCCCACAGCATCTAATTTTCACTGCATTATTCTAAAGTCTTGCCGACCGTTATGGATCGGTGGAACCTTTAATTTATATGGATTTGGACAATTTTTTTAATTAATCCCAAAATTTAGGTAAAAAAATACCACCTTGGAGACAAGATTTCTCGCCTCGGTGGATTTCTGAGCAGAAAAAAAGGAGAAATAGAAGGAATAAAATGTAATTTGTCAAGGGCTAAAGGAAAACTTTTTTCCTTCTACCTTCTTTCTTTCTCCCATGGGGCAGGGCTGTTTCATTCTCCCGAAACCCGCCAGGGACTGAAGTCCCTGTCTCATAGCTGAAGTCGGTTAAAACCGACTCAAATACTAATTTTTAGTCTTCTTTTAGAGGACTTTAGCTTTGAGGCAGGGGTTTCAACCCCTGTCGGACTGTCGGACTCAGGGTAAAGAGCGTGGAAAGTTGACAGCAAGGAATTTTTCCTTCAGTCTACTGTCTCGGCTGGACTGGCTGACTGCGCTGCAACAGTTGGCGCGCGTCGGGACTGATGTTGTTTTGGTAGCCAAAGTTGGATCGATCGCTATCATCCAAAATCTGCGGTGTCAGCAATACAATCAACTCCGCCCGCTGGTTAGCCTTACTGGTTCTCCTGAACAGCGAACCGATAATCGGCAAATCTCCCAAAATCGGAATCTTGTTCGCTGTAACCCGTTCTTCATCGCGGATAATCCCCGAAACAATCAAAGTCTGACCGTCCCGCAGGCGAATTAGCCCCGATTGCAACGATCGCTCGCCCAGCAGCCTGATAGTATTGGTGTTCGCCCCTGTGGCCAGGTTTTGCTCGCCGCCAGGTGTCCTGATAATCGGGTTGACCCGCAGAGAGACAAAGCCATTATCGTCAATCCGGTCGATCGCCACCCCCAACTGCAAACCAGCCCTGTCTTTGACGGCCGTCACCGTTGTGGTACTTGTATTGCCGGTACTCTGGGTTTGGGACGTGATGTTAGTGATCACCTCATCAGTAATATTCACATTCGCCGTTTCTCCTTCTTGAACCACCAGAGTCGGATCGGTCAGGATTTTGGCATTCTGGCTCTGAATTGTTGCCTGCAACGCCGACAGGAATCTCCTCGGATACTGGAACAGCGGGAACAGGCCGAACTCTGCACTTCCTGAGGCGGTCGCCGAGCCGGGAGTGTAATCCGTAATTCCCACTCGCGTAGGGTCATTAGTAACTGGGGCTGTCGGCTGGAGGAACACACCTTTGGTGGGGGGGAGACCTGGACCTAGAGCTTGACCTGTAAACGGCACGGTACGCCGACCGTTCGCATCGTAGAAAACATCCGGGGTTCCTAGGGGGTTGCCGATGATCGGTCTAGCGATGGGATCTCCAAGGCCAGCGGGCGGATTGATGCCACCAAAATTGAGACTTGCCACCCCGCCGTCATTGACGAAGAAATTGTTATTAATTCCGAAAGAGAAGCTGCTGCTAGTTCTGTTGTCTCCCAACAAGTTGATATCGATCACCTTGACGTTGACAGCGACTTGACGGCGACGCAAATCTAGCTGTGTCAAGAAAGCCACAGCCATGTCAACTTTGCGCGGGTCTCCCACCAAAGTGATGGAATTGAGCCTCGCATCCGCCAGCACCGACAGTCCCCTCAGCAAGAGCGGCCCGGTGCCTTGGGTAGCGCCGATCGCCTTAATGTCCGGTTCCCTAATTTCCACATCCCGCGCCGCATTTCCCTGGCCCACGCTTTGAATAGTCACCCGAGTAATCGGCAGTTGACTTTCCGCGCCTTGAGCGCTCAAAAAGTTAGCTGCATCCGTAGAGCGAACTTGATTGAGCCGCAAAGTCCGAATGATAATATTGCGCGAGTCGATCGGCAAGCTAGTCCCTACAAAAATCGTCCGCCCTTGGCGGTTAGCTTGTAATCCGCTGAGCCGCAGCACGTAATTAAAGACATCTTGCACCGACTCATTTTCGATGTCCAAAGAAATCTTTGGCCCTTCATCTGAACCGATGGCTCCCGGCTGACCAGGCACTGCGGGCTGGCCCGGTTGACCAGGGGCCCCGCCACCTGTAAAAGCAATGTTCAAGCCCGCAGCGCGAGCCAGCAGAGCCAAAACGTCCCGGACTGGGGCATCCCGCAGCACCAAGCGGGGGATGCGTTCTCCCGAACTCAGTTCAATATTTCCCGCGCCGGGGGCGATGTTAGACACCGCGATATCTCCCAAGGGCGGCGCCACGGCCCGCGGTTGGAAAGGCGCAGCCTGATTTGTCTGGGATTGAATTTCGCTGGGGAGGGGCGGGCGATCGTTTCTGGTAACAGTAATTTCGGGATTGGGGAGCAGCACGCCTGGGTTTTGCGAGGTGCGGACTTGGGGAGCCGGCGGGGGAGCTGTTTGGCTCAGTGGCAGGCCTGGAGGCGGCGGAGGTGCTGTTTGGGCAGACTGTGCTGTACCACCCTGTCCGGCAACGCTGAGGACGATGCTTTGGCCTTGTCCCGGCACAATTTGTCCGTTGGGAACTCCGTTGGTGCCGGCTACCACAACGCGGATGCTGTTAGCCTCTACCTGGCTGATTTCTACTGAAGAAATTCCCGGAGCGGGGTTATCTTGACGGAAGCTGTTGCCTTGTGGCAAGCGGAGCTGGGTGTTAACAATTGTGGCTTGGTAAGTATTGCCGTTATTGATGGCGAAAACTTGCGGGCGATCGCCCTTTTCTGTCGCCAGCACAATATTTACCCCATTATTGCCTTGACTTACTTGCACTCCTGTGACTTGAGTCGGCGCTGCCAAGACGGGGGCTTGGGCGATCACAACTCCTGCAACGCTGCATAAGAGTCCTCCACTTAACCGTAGATGCTGTTTCACGTTCTCTCCTCCACTACACTTTGTTATTTGTTGTTCGCAGTCTTTTGTCGCTAGCTGCTAAACTGACTAAAATATTCTCGCTTCGAGCCTTTTTTAAGGAAGAAGTTATGCCCTTTTCGATTTTTTATTTTCGATTGGGAATAACTGATGACATCAGGGTTAGAAGCTATCCTACAGCAATCCTCGCATCATTTGTGAATTTCTTACTCCCTCCCCTTTGTAAGCGGAGGGTTGGGGTGGGGTAAAAAATTTACGACTCCTGCAAGGATTGCTATACAGTTCCATTACTTTTTGAAACGGGTATTAGAAGAAATTAGGTTTTAGAGCAAATTGTTGATTGCCATATAAAAATAATTTTGTGGCATTCATATTTTTTTGACTTCTACCTTCAATCATCCAATTTCAACCTTCTGCCTTCTCCCTTCTTGTGAAAGAGCGAGTTTGGAACAATAGCTAATATCCGCCCAACTACAGCTACTTAGCACCAGGACTTGGAGCCGGAGTTGGCGGTTTTTCTTCTTGCTTTAACGGTAGCAGCGCGTGCAAGTCAAAAGCCGTTTTAATTTTAGTTGGTGGCTGCTCCACAGGAACTATTTTCCCTTTCAAAAAATCAACTTCAATTGGCTGATTTGATGCTAGCAATTCAGATTTCAAATTCCTAACTACCAACAGCGACTGCATCAACTCTAAGTTACGCATAAAATTGCGGGTTTGAGCGAAAGTGCCTTCAAACTCTACCTTAAATTTTTTGCGTCTGAGCTTGCCAGCCAGGGACGGCCCGAAGGAGGTATCCGCCAGAATATCAGGGTCTGGAGCTCCGGGCGCGGCGGTTGCTGCTGCTGGGGGCCTATCCGGCTCAAATTTGGTAATTTTAGCCTTGAGGTCGTCTCCTTGCACCCCCGCGTTGATTCTATTAACCAGTTGGGTCATGTCAAGCAGCAGCGTGTTGGCGCTCGCATCGCTGGCAAACATTGCCGTCACGTTTGCCCGGCGCTGTTTTGCTTCTTCTTGCTTTGCTTCTGCTTCTGCCTTTTTTTGAATTAGAGATTCCAATTGCTGTTGCGTTTGCTTGATTTCGGCAATTTTTTGCTTAAGGTCGCTGCCTTTTTGGAATTCTGGCCATACGAATTGGTAGACGAGGCCGCCGGCAATGACGAGGCCGAGAACCGCGACGCCTATTGCTTGGACTTGGGGTGTCAGCTTAATGCCGAATATTTCCTGAGCCCCTGTCTCTTCGGCTTGTGCGCCGCTGGGAATAAACTGATTTGCTGTCATTGTTTTTTCACCTCTGGTTTTTGTGGTTCTAGCACTCCTTTTTCTTGAAGTGTTTCTATCCGTATTGCTAGCCCGTCTGCTTGCTTGCTGCGGAGCTCGGGGAGCAACTCGGAGGCCCCCGTCGGGCTGAGCGTCGTTTCAATTTTATATTCCACCACCGGTCGCAGTTTAGGAAGTTCTGGTGGTGCTGCGTTTTGGTTGCGTACTTGTAATTGTGCGGGGTTGTTCTTTAATGTGGCCGCTACCAGTTTGGTATCGGTGTTGAGGAAGAAAGGAGAGCGCTGGATTAGCAGCATAAAGTCGTTAACTTGGGCAAAGGTACTGGCTATCCCTGAAATTTGTACTTTTGCTGCCTGCTGCGGGACAACGGGGACGGGAGCTGCCGCCGGGGTGGGGCTAGCGGGGGACGGACTCGCCCCTGGGGACGGGCTGGCTGCGGGGGCGGCTGCGGGCGGAGGGGGTGCTGCTGCAACGGGGGAGGGACTGGGGTCGATTTGATCGATTTTGGCAATTTGCACTCCGGCGGGAGTGCGGGCACTCAGGTCTTGCAGCATCGCCGACCAAGGTTTAATTTGGTCGAATACTCCGGCTAATGCTTGGTATTCGGCGGTAACTTGTTGTGTTTCGGCGTTGATGGCTTTGATGGCGTTGGCTTGAGTGTTTAACTTTGCCACATCTTGCTCGATTTTTCCTTGTTCTGTGGTCAAGTCGGTATTTTTGTTATAGAACCACCACCAGGCGCCCATGACTGCGGCGTTGATGCCGAAGGCAAACAGCACCGCCCCATATATGGGCAGTTGGTCTTTGGCTCCACCGGAACTTTTTTTAGCGGAGCTTTTGGCTGCTGCAACGGGTTTGTAGTCCGGACGGTCGTTGAGAAAATTAATATCTAGGCTGTACATGGCTTCACTCGATTTTATAGCAGAAGGAAGAAGGTAGAAGGCACAAGGTAGAAGGCACGAGGTAGAAGGTAGAAGGTAGAAGGAAAAAGTGATCTAGCGCTTATGTTTCAGCAATTAAGAAGGTCCTAACAGTCTTGGCTGTTGCTATAGATTTAAATTTGAAATTTTAGATTTTAGACAGAACCCAAGATTGCTGGTACAAGTGAAGGATTTATTTAGGGAAGAAAGAAACAACTTTCTGCCTTCTACTGAAGGAAGGGGCTGCTTCTACCTCAGATATATTCTACCTTTTACCTTCTACCTTCTACCTCCCATATTCTACCTTCTGCTTTCTGCCTTCTTCTTTTGGAAGGGGTTTTCACCTAAAATTCTCAAATCGGTTTTTCTCTCATCTAAAACTGTTAGGTCACATAACCTCCCTTAGTCCTAAACCTAGGGCAACTCCTAAACCTGCTCGCTGTTCAGGGGTAATTTCTTGGCCGATTTCGAGTCCTAGGGTTTCGATGGGATCGACTTGAGATGCGGGCAAGCTTAATCTTTGCATAAAAAATTCGTCTAGTTTGCCGATCGCAGCTCCCGGGCCTGCTAGCAGCAGTTGCGCTACTTCGAGTTCTTCGCTCTGGTTGAGGTAAAAGTCTACTGAGCGGCGCAGTTCGTCTGCTAGTTCTCCCAATACTTTTATCATCGCATTTGTGCCGGGATTGGCGTCTCCCGATGCCCCCATTGTATCTGTGACTGGCAGGGTCATGCCTTGCAGTTCGCTGGTGTCTCTGGTTGGCGGCAGGTTCATGGCTTGGTTGAGGGCGGTCTGGATTTGGTAGGTGCCGATCGGGATGGTACGGTTGAACTGAGGTATACCGTCCACTACTATAGCTAACTCGGTACTGTCAAATTCTATGGCGGTCAGGACGGCGGCTTCTTGGGAGGAAAATTGTTGCAGTTGGTCTTTGAGGGTGCGGATCAGGGCAAAGCTGGTTACTTCTAGTACGTCTATAATCAGTCCGGCTTCTTTGAAGGTTTCGATGTATGTGTCGGTAACTTCTCTGCGGGTGGCTACTAACACAACTTGCACTTTTTCTACTCCGTCGTCATCTACAAATAGGCCTATTTTTTGATAGTCTACGTCGGCGTCTTCTCTGGGAAACGGCAAGTACAGTCCTGCTTCTGCATTCATGTAATCCCGCAGTTCTTCTTCGTTGAGCTCTGCGGGAACTGGGATGAGGCGGATGACGGCTTCGCGGCCGGGAATGGCTGTGGCTACTCGCTTGGCTTTGATTTTGTTTTCGGCGAGGACGGCGCGTATGAGTTCTGCCATTCCCGGCGGATCGACTATTTGTCCTTCTTGTACTATGTCTTCGGGAACTTCTATTGAGGCTAGGGTGGCTAATTTTAATGTCTGAGCTTTCTTTTCGAGCTGAATGATGTTGATGCGGTCTGGGGCTATTTCGATCCCGATTCCTGGCTGGCGTTGGGAAAGTAGACCTTTGAAAAAGTTAACCATGTGATTGGGTCGCCGGTAATTGCTATTTTTTTCTTTTGTAGTTGGCCAGCCTGATTAAGCGCGCCCGGTGTTGGAGGGTTGGTTTCCAACTGCCGAAAGAGTGCTGTAATCTCGGTATCCCGCCGTAGCTACGCCGCTCTGTCTGTGTTGCGCGATCGCTAGTTCCGATTTTATGCTATCCAATTTACTTGACAATAGCTATTCTGCTGCGAATGTCAATAAATTCCAGCTCGATCGACCGAAAACCTGCCGATTCTGCACAAAAACAGACTATCTCGCTCCTGGGCCCAGGTACAAAACTCTGTTACTGACTCGATCGCGCTTGATTCGGGCGATTCCCTACCCTTCGGGAACCCCTGCGGGGAACGGGATAGCTTCGCTTCACGCTTTTTTGTCTGACGGTTCCCATAACTCTCAAATTTTATTCTATGAAACGTAAATCTTGGCAACTGTTTGCTGTTTTTGGACTGGTGGGGCTGCTGCTGGCTGCGGTGGTGAGTTGCGGCAAGCCTGCTGTTAATTCCCAGGCAAATAATACGCCGGAAATAGAGTTCTGGACTATGCAGCTTCAACCTCAGTTTACTGAGTATTTCAACAAGACGATCGCCGGTTTTGAAGCGGAAAATCCGGGGGTGAAGGTGCGCTGGGTGGACGTTCCTTGGTCGGCGATGGAAAGCAAGATTTTGGGGGCGGTTTCGGCGAAAACTGCGCCGGATGTGGTGAACCTAAATCCCGATTTTGCTTCGCTGTTGGCGGGACGCAATGCTTGGCTGGATTTGGATTCTCGGATTCCGCAGCAAGTTCGATCGACCTATCTGCCAAATATCTGGAAAGCTGGCGTACTCGACGGCAAGAGTTTTGGCATTCCTTGGTATCTCACGACTGGGGTAACTATTTACAATACGGAGTTGTTGAAGAAGGCTGGAATTGCTAAGCCTCCGGCTACTTATGCCGAGTTGGCAACTGTTGCCAAGCAGGTGAAGGAAAAGACTGGTAAGTTTGCTTTTTTTGTGACTTTTGTGCCGGAAGATTCGGCGGAAGTTTTGCAATCTTTCGTGCAGATGGGTGTGCCTTTGGTTGACGCTAAAGGCAAGGCGGCTTTTAATACTGCTAAGGGCAAAGCTGTTTTTCAGTATTGGGTGGATTTGTACAAGAACGGACTTTTGCCGCAGGATGTTTTGGTGCAGGGACATCGCAGGGCGATCGAGCTTTATCAAGCTGGGGAAACTACTTTGTTAGCTTCGGGGCCTCAGTTTTTGAAGGCGATTGCTGAGAATGCTCCGAGTATTGGTGCTGTTTCGGCTGCTGCGCCTCAAATTACGGGGGACACCGGCAAGAAGACTGTGGCGGTGATGAATTTGGTTGTGCCCCGCGACAGCAAGCGCCCTGATGATGCTGTCAAGTTTGCTTTGTACGTGACTAATTCTCAAAATCAGTTGGCTTTTGCTAAGGCTGCTAATGTTTTGCCTTCTACGGTTGAGGCTTTGCAGGACGATTATTTTAAGAACGTTCCGACTGATGCTACTGCTGCCGATCGAGCTCGGGTTGTTAGTGCTTCTGGGTTGAGTTCCGCCGAGCTATTGATTCCGCCTCTCAAGGATGTTAAAAAGTTGCAAAAGGCGATTTATGACAATTTGCAGGCGGCGATGTTGGATGAGAAGTCGGTAGACCAAGCTGTTGCTGATGCGGCTAAGGCTTGGGATCAAAGGTAGTTTTTAATTGAAGCTGGGGCGGGGTTTTTTTTGAGATCGCCCCTTGCTTTTTTATGCCACTTGAGGTATTATTAAATAATGGAAATCTGTGCCACCATATATAATAAGTATATATAAGCTTTTAAGTGATTATCGAATGATGAAATTACCGCCTCTTCACAAGGCGGAGTCGGAGGAGAACTCTGGATAAGTCAATCTCGACTATTTTAGACGTAAATGTTTGTTGATAAAAACGATCGCTCATCCCAGAAACCGGGTTTATTTATCCCGTGCGAGCGCCTTTCTAAATTCAGCTTGATTGATGATTTGTAGGAATCTAGCCTGAATTCCTCAAATATTCAGAAATTTGACTCGTGTTAAAATCCAAGCTCTGATCGGAATAGGAGAAAATTTTTATGCCAGCGATGACACTCAAAGATTTAAACCAAGTTCAAACCCTTTTTTCCGAAGCGGGTTTAGATTACCAAATTGAACTAGAAGACGGGAGACTTTCAATTGTGGGGCCATCAGACATCGTATCCAGTGAAATCAGCAGTATTTTGATTCGCTTGCTGGGTAACTGGGTTTATCCCCGTCGCTTGGGGAGAGTCTTTGACTCCGCAGGCGGTTTCATCATGCCGGATACGAATGTCAAAGCACCGGATGTTTCTTTTGTGCGCGCCGCCCGCTTGCGCCAAAGTCCGCGTTATTTTGGAGAACTTGTCCCCGATTTGGTGGTTGAGATTAAATCTCAGAGCGATCGCATCAAGCCTATAGAAACCAAGGTTTTGAAGTTTATAGAGCTGGGTGCGATCGTCGGAATTCTGATCGATCCTGATGAAGAAACAGTGACTATTTATCGCTCTACAGGTGAACCGACTGTTTTAGGAAATGGCGATATCTTAACAGTAGCAGAACTTTTTCCCGGTTGGGAATTGCCCGTTTCGGAATTGTGGCCTCCTATCTTTACTGAGGAAGAAACACAATTCTGATGCGTTTAAGCTTGGGATTGTTGTTGTTGCAGAAAATAGCCGACGAGATAAAGAGAACCGCAAAGGATTGTTAGGTTGTCACCTGTAACAGCAGCATCTAAAGCTGTGGTTAAGTCGGGGAAGGCTTGACAGAGAGTTAATTCGGGGCAGATAATTTGAGCTAGGGCGGCTAATTCTGCGGGGGATGATGAGTTGTGATCGGGTACGGGTACTAGGTAAAGTCGATCGCCCTTTTTGAGTAATGCTTTCAAAATATCGTCGCAGTCTTTGGTAGCCAGAATCCCAATTACCCAGTTAATCGGTTGGGAACTGTTAAGATTATCGACATATTCACGCAGGGCGATCGCAGCAGCGGGGTTGTGCGCGCCGTCAATTAATATATTGCGGTTTTTCCAAGTTGTCTGCTGGAGTCTTCCGGGCCATTGGGTTTTGGCGATACCGTTTTCGATGGCGGTTTGGGAAATTTGCCATCCTTGGTTTTGAAGAGTTTGCAAAGTTGCGATCGCAATTGCTGAATTCATTAGTTGAATTTTTCCCAGCAGCGGCAATTGATATTTTATTTTCTCCGCATTTTGATTAAACTGATATTCTGCGAATCCTTGTCCTAAATCTATTGCTGGTTTTACCCAAGTTGCCGGACAGTCTAATTCTTGAATGCGTTTTTCTACTACTATTCTAGCTGATTCTGGCAATTCTCCGATAACTGCCGGACATTTTGCTTTGAGAATTCCCGCTTTTTCCCCAGCAATATCGGCGACGGTGGGGCCGAGTATTTGCCAGTGTTCGAGACTGATAGAAGTAATGACGCTAGCGAGAGGTGTTTCGCAAACGTTAGTCGCGTCTAATCTACCGCCCAATCCAGTTTCTATCACTGCAATGTCGGTTTTTTGTTCGGCGAAATACAGCCAAGCTGCTGCGGTGATTATTTCAAATTGGGTGGGAGTTTCGGTGTTGTTTTCGGTGGCGGCGACAACTCGTTCTAGACACTGTTGCAATTCTGTTGGGGAAATCGGTTTTTGGCTGATGCAAATTCTTTCTGTCCAATCGATTAGGTGCGGGGATGTGTAGCGCCCAACTCGATAGCCTGCTTCTGCTAGTACGGAAGAGAGATAAGCGCAAACGGAACCTTTGCCATTGGTGCCGGCAATGTGGATAATGGGTACTTGTTGGTGGGGGTTGTCTAGTTTTTGGAGAAGTTGGTGAATTCTTTCCAGCCCGAGATGGACACCGAAGTGTTGGTAAGATTGGAGGAGGGAACTTGCATTCATTGAGGATATCTGCTATGATTACCCCGGGTAAAATTGGGGTATATAATTTTTATAACAAATGACGAATATACTGCAAGCGATCGCTACAATTATTAATCATCCTATACCTGACTTACTAAGTTATTATAAAAGCCAAAGCAATAATAGAATTAATGCTCTGGGCGATGCCCTAGAGTATTTTGTCAAGGACGCTTTTGCCAATACTATAGATGAACCAGAACTCAGCAATAAACTTGAAAAGTACAGTGAACTCTTTTCTTGGAGTGGCAACCCGAATAATCCTCCTGATTTAATCATCAGAAATGGCGATGCCATAGAAGTCAAGAAAATACAAACTTCCAGCCTCCAGATTCCATTAAATAGTTCTTATCCCAAATCAAAATTGTTTTCTAACAATCCACAAATAGCCTCAGCTTGTCGTAAGTGTGAAACATGGACAGAGAAAGATATTGTGTATGCAATTGGAGCCACCCGTGCCGACAATACAAAACAAACTCTGAAAAGGCTATGGCTTATTTATGGTGACTGCTATGCTGCTAGTAAAGAATATTATGAACGGATTAGAGATCAAATAGCTACTGGGATTAATGCAATCCCCGATGTCGAATTTAGTAAAACAAGAGAATTAGGGAGAGTGAATAAAGTAGACCCATTAGGTATAACTTACTTAAGAATTAGAGGAATGTGGGGTATAAATAATCCTGCGATAGTTTTTGATTATATAAATACAGGATACGACCCCCAGACAAATTTTCAGATAATAGCCATAATGAAGGAAAGTAAATATTTATCTTTTCCAGTTGACAGCAGAACAATGATCGAATCCATATCACTTCCAGGATTTAATATTAATATTCAGCGGATTAAATGTCCCGATAATCCTGTAAACCTTATACCTGCTAAAATTATTACTTACAATATCTAACACTAAAGGTAAAAGCATTATGAATATCATATCTCTGTTTGCAGGCTGTGGCGGGTTGGATTTGGGTTTTCGACAAGCAGGATTTAATATTGTTTGGGCGAATGAGCACGATCGCTCTATTTGGGATACTTATGAATATAACCATCCTGGCACTCCACTAGACAAGAGAGATATTAGAAACATTAAATCTCAGGAAATACCCAACTGCATAGGGATAATAGGTGGACCACCTTGCCAAAGCTGGAGTGAGGCAGGCGCTCAAAGAGGTATTAATGACAGTCGGGGTCAGCTATTCTACGACTACATTAGAATTGTACAAGAAAAACAACCGTTGTTTTTTCTTGCTGAAAATGTGAGTGGCATATTAGCAGCAAAGCACAAACAGGCTTTCGCTAATATCTTATCGCAATTTAAAGATATAGGATATCAAATTGCCTACAAATTACTGAATGCTAAAGACTTTGAAGTTCCTCAAGATCGTGAAAGAGTAATCATCATTGGCTACCATGAAAAAATGAGTGCTTTTTTTGAGTTTCCCGAAGCGAGAAGTAAAAATTTAAGTCTTAGCGATGTTATCTCGGATTTGGCATCTATAGAACCCTTAAAAATTACATATAAGGAGGCGTCAAAAGACTCTGACCTTAAAATTCCCAACCATGAATATCTAGATACGGGATTTTCTAGTATGTATATGTCCAGAAATAGAGTCAGGAGTTGGTCCGAACCTTCTTTTACAATTCAGGCCAGTGGCAGGCACGCACCTCTTCACCCTCAATCTAGCAAAATGATTATCCTTGGCAAAGACAAACGCATTTTTGACCCCAATTCGCCTATGCCTTACCGCAGGCTTTCTGTGAGAGAATGTGCGAGAATACAGACGTTCCCGGATGACTTTATTTTGAAGTATAAAAATATTGTTGATGGGTACAAGATGGTTGGAAATGCCGTGCCTGTTAATTTAGCGCGGGTACTAGCAAGCAAAATACATGAAGATATTAAAGAATATCAAACATCTGGTTTTAGGAGAATCAAAAATCAAGCTGAATATCCGATTCAGTTAAGTTTATTAGGCTCTGAATGGGAAATCACGGCTGAGGAAAAGAAAAAACATTTTGCAAAAATAAATAATCAAAAATATCACACTTCTAGTTTTGGTAAGCATTCCAATGAAACTGAATGTCCACTCCAGTTAAATTTACTAGGCTCTGAATGGGAATTCACGTCTGACGTAGAAACTAAATGTCTGGCAAAAGCAAAATCTTAGGGTGCGTTGACTCAGGCTATTTTGATATGTTATTTGAATTTTGTTAACTCGCCTAAATTTTGCTGAATCGTATTTATCCCGCGAATATGAGACAAAGGAGAACCTCCGTATAAAAAGCTATTCAAACTAACTTGATAATTTTGTTGAACAGCTAAATCCAGCCACAAATTGTTAATCGCATCTCCGGGCTTGTAGTCGGGAATGTTGTGCTGATAGTAAGGAAAACTGTCTATACAAGTATTGAAAAAGTTCTTACGCCCGCAATGCTTTAAATACTGATATCGCGGTTTGAATTCTGTTTGATTTTCCAATACTGTATATATAGTATCTGCGAGAGATTCGGGGTCAAACTGGGCGTAAAGACCCGCACCTTCGGGGAAAACTGGCGAGTTGCCTCTGGCGTATTGATTGAATTCTTGGAAACAAATTACTGGTACGTTGCAACTCATGGCTTCCATGATGGATCGATTTTTTCCTTCGAGGAGAGAACCGAGTACAAATGCTTTTGCTCGCGAATAATAGACGGGCATTTCCCTGTAGTAGTCAACTCTCGGTAATAAGTTAATGTACTCGAAGGGATTGGTTAAAATTGTCTCGATTTGTCGCCATTCGTTTAAGGCATATTCGTCGAGAGTTTTTAGGTTGCTAGCATCAAAGTCATGTCCAGTGACCACTGTTAATTTAATCGGTTTTTGCGGGTATTTTTGGCGGTAAACTTTTAAGGCTTTGGCAATAATTGGCAAGTTCTTTTCTTCGGAAATTCGGGCGACGGCGAGTAAATCGATGTCTTTTTCAGGGACATTCTTGGGGGAAATCCAGTATTCGTTGATGAAGTCGCAGTCTTGTAAGGGTATAGTTGGTTTGTGCGCGCGATGGGGATAAGTTTCGCGAAACCATTTATCCCGCTGCGGGTTTTTGTACAAGCTGGAGTAAGCATCGGCTATCGGTGCCCAAGGATATCCAATCCAGGGGTTATAGGCAAAGGAATGAAAGACTGATGATAATCCGGGAAATAGTTTGTTGATGAGTTCGATTCCTTCGCTGAAGTAAATTCCTTTGATGAATTTTCCTTCGTACATCAATGGGGGAAGCAAAACGTAAAAACTGACGGTATCGAAGCGCTGGGGTTGATCCTCAAATATCTCCCAGCTAAAGGCGTCTAAGTCTGCATAAATTTCGGCGATTGGTTTGTTGATGTGGGGGTTGCGTAAATATGGTTTGTGTCGCTCGTAGTTGCCGCGTGCCATAGGTTTTTATAGTATGATTGTAGGTATTATTCCAAACTTCGCTTTTTTTTCTAAGTGCTGCCTCACGGTCAATAATTAATCCGTGTATGCGTGTCAAAATCGGTGTCGTGCATGGCTTCTATTATAATCATTAACTGTCGCCTATTGTGAGGGCGAGTTGGTAGATTTGGCGGCGGGGCAGAGATGTTTGTTGCGCTAGCTGGCGGCTGGCTTGGGAACGACTTATGCCTTCTGCAATTAATGTTTGCAATTCTGCTTTAATGGCGTCTTCGGAAAATATAGGGGCTGCTGTTTGGATGCCGGCAATTACGAGGGTAAATTCTCCCTGGGGTTCACGACTGGTGTAAAGCTCGATCGCACTTTCCATACTACCACGCCAAAACTCTTCGTGCATTTTAGTTAACTCTCTCGCCAGAACAATCTGTCTGTCGCTTCCCAAAGTATTTGCTAAATCTTGTAAAGTTTGCCGCAATCGGTGGGGAGATTCGTATAAGATTATAGTGCGGGATTCTATTTGCAAAGCTTCTAAACTTTGTTGTCGTTCTTGACCTTTCACGGGTAAGAAACCTTCAAATACAAATCTTTCTGTGGGTAATCCTGATGCAGTTAGGCCAACAATGCAGGCGGTCGGACCGGGAATCGGAATAATGTTAATATTAGCATCGGCGCAAGCTTTGACTAACTCGTATCCGGGGTCAGAAATTCCCGGCATCCCGGCATCGGTGACGAGGGCGATATCTTTGCCTAAATGCAGTTTGCCGATGAGTTCGGGAAGTCGCTGGTGTTGGTTGTGTTCGTGATAGCTGATTTGGGGCGTTTGGATTTGAAAGTGGTGCAAAAGTTTGCCGGTATGGCGGGTATCTTCGGCGGCGATGAAGTCTACTGTTTGCAAGATTCGGATGCCGCGAAATGTCATGTCTTCGAGGTTGCCGATCGGGGTTCCTACGATGTAAAGTGTTCCTGTATTGGGATTTGGCTGCATTTTGATATTTTGAAGTTTTTAACCGCAGATGCGACACGGGCGGGACGCCCATGCCACACGCCCATGCCACATATTTAAGAAGATATGAAAACCGGATTGTTTTTGGGATTGGCAACTTTAGATTTAGTTTATTTGGCCGAGAAGCCTCCGCGTGAAAATCAGAAAGTTGTTGCTTCTGATTGTACCATTGCTGCGGGCGGGCCCGCGGCTAATGCGGCGGTGACTTTTAGCTATTTGGGGAATGCGGCGATATGGGCTGGCGTTTTGGGCACTCACGCGATCGCCCAATTAATTCGTGCAGACTTAGCGGAGTATAATGTCAGGATAATTGATTTGGAGCCCGGGCGATCGCACTCGCCGCCAGTTTCCTCAATTATTGTAACTGAAGCAACGGGCGATCGATCGGTAATTTCCATCAATGCTACGAAATCGCAAGTTGACAGTCAAACAATTAACCAGGATTTTTTAACATCAGTTAATATTGTACTGCTTGACGGACATCAAATCGCAGCCAGCCAAGAAATTGCTCAACTTGCCAAGTCAAAAAACATTCCCATTGTCCTCGACGGCGGCAGTTGGAAACCCGGATCAGAGGAAATATTACCTTTTGTTGAGTGGGCGGTATGTTCCGAGAATTTTAATCCACCAGACTGCGACAATTCAGAACAAGTTTTTGCTTACCTCTCAGCAGCCGGAATTTCCCATGTTGCCATCACTCGCGGCGAAAAATCAATTTTATACCTCAGCAATGGCACTTACGGCACTATAGAAGTACCTCAAATTCAAGCCACCGACACTTTAGGCGCTGGCGACATCTTTCACGGGGCTTTCTGTCACTACATTTTGCAAAATAACTTTACCGATACTCTGGCCGCAGCGACTAAAATCGCTTCCCATTCCTGCAAAAACTTCGGAACCCGCGCCTGGATGAATAAGGGTTAATTTAAAATTAAAATTAACCAAACTATCCGGTTAAAACCGCTCAAAGCTAGAAAACTTGAACTGGCAACACTTGTTAAGTTAAAATCCTGACAGCAACCTCGACAAAATTTGTGAACTTCCCTCTTCTCTTTCTTCGCGCCCTTAGCGCCTTCGCGGTTCGTTAACAAAATTGCTATATTAGTAAGACAAGTTAAAGTCACACAAAACACTCCCAAAACAACATACCCGAATCATGGCTGACACCCAACCTCTAAGTATCACCCTTCCCCCTTTGCGGATTACCCTCACAGAACAACAGCAAGTTAACCTAGAATGGCTGACACAAAACTTGCCCAATCTCCTCACCCCAAGCAAACAAGAAGTCCCCGACAATATGAAACAGTGGGTGGCGGCTAACAAATTATTAAATAAACCCGACGAAGAAATCATTCAAGCGCTAATAAGTACCGGCATAGATGCGGAAACAGCCACCGCAGAAGTGAGAGAAATATCATCTCATCCCTACTTTCAAGCAGGTAGTCAGTACGTGCAGTTATTGCAAAAATTAGAATCGCATCTCAGGATTAGCAATCAATTAGCTGCATTGTCTTCCAAGTTTGGCACAATCGAACGCAAAAGCAGCCTTTCTAGAGAGTATTTTCTCGAAAATTACTACGCCAAAAATACTCCAGTAATTATTACCAATATTATGCACAACTGGAAAGCGTTGCAGTTGTGGACGCCGGAGTATTTGCAGCAAAAATATGGCGATGCAGAGGTACAAATTCAAGCTAACCGCAATTCCGACCCGAATTACGAAATTAAAATAGAAAATCACAAAAAAATTGTTTTGTTCCGCAAATATGTAGAAATGGTGGTCAAGGGCGGGCCTAGCAACGACTACTACATGGTTGCTAACAACCAAACTCTGGAAAGAGAGGAATTTAAACCCCTATTCGATGACATTGAAATCTTCCCAGAATACCTAAATCCAACGGACACAAAAGGCAGAGTTTTCTTTTGGTTCGGTCCGAAAGGCACGATTACACCGCTGCACCATGACCCAGTTAATTTAATTTTAGCTCAAGTGTCGGGTCGCAAACTAATTAAATTGATTTCTCCGCAACAAACACCTCTGCTTTATAATCACGTCGGAGTTTTCAGCAAGGTTGACGGCGAAAATCCCGATTATGACAACTACCCGCTTTACAGAGATGCGAAAATTATTGAAGTAATTTTGGAACCGGGAGAAGCTATCTTTATTCCGGTCGGTTGGTGGCATCATGTAAAATCATTGGAGGTTAGTATTTCGGTTTCGTTTACTAATTTTGTGTTTCCAAATTATTATGAATGGAAATATCCTCATATTAATTGGTAATTGCTAATGTATGGTTTCTAGGGGCGGGCACGGGGGCACCCCCCCTACAGAAATCTGCGTTAATCGGCGTTCATCTGCGGTTCACAACAAAGAAATTCATGAAAACTCTCGAAGAAATCAGCGAAATTGCCCGATCGATCGCCTGGAGTGCATCAGATATCCTACAATCCTATTATCGCCAGGATTCCAACACTCCTAACCTTGACATCCAAGAGAAAAAAGATGGCCCCGTCACCGCCGCCGATGTCGCTGTCAACTCTTACATTCTCGACGAATTGCAGTCGGCTTTAGGGAATGCAGAATTTGGCTATCTCAGCGAAGAAACTTACAAATCTTATTTAGAAAAAAACGGTCAGATTCCCTTACCTCAAAGTTGGGTTTGGATTATTGACCCTTTGGATGGAACGCGAGATTTTATTGACAGGACAGGTGAATTTGCGGTTCACATTGCTTTAGCGTTCGAGGGAAGACCTGTATTAGCAGTTGTGGCTTGGCCCCAACAGCAAAAGATTTATTACGCAATCCGCGATGCGGGTGCTTTTGGGGAAAGTCGGGACGGTTCTGCAGTCAAATTGCAGGTTTCGGCGCGAAATATAGTGGCAGATTTATCTATAGTAACTAGCCGCAGTCACCGGGGCGATCGCTTTAATCAATTGTTACAAAAACTGCCATGTCAAAATCAAATAGCTGTCGGTAGTATCGGCTGTAAAATTGCGACAATTGTTGAACAAAAGGCTGATGTTTATATTGCACTTTCGGGAAAGTCTGCACCGAAAGATTGGGATTTAGCGGCACCGGAATTAATTTTGACTGAAGCGGGCGGCCGATTTACTCGTTTTGACGGTTCTACTTTGCAATATAACCGGGGAGATGTGAGTCAGTGGGGGGGATTGTTGGCGAGTAACGGTTGCTGTCACGCTGCTTTGTGCGGACAAGCTGAGCAGATTTTAGCGGGGATAGATGGGGGTTTGAAATAATCAAAAGTTTAGTAGGTGCGTTAGAAGACCGTATTTTCTGCACGACTAATTGCTGACGCACCCTAAAGTATGTATCAAAATTGCTGAGTTTGAAATTTCTGTACAATTGCACTTACGTTTCACAAATATTTTTGGTAAATTAATCTCGCATTCGTTACAGTAATAATACTTAAGTATTTTCCATATCTTTATCAAAAATTTAATTAACCAGGTATTTTTTAAGAAAAATTTACATATTTTCTGTAAAAAAACTGTTATCGTTACGACAAAAGATGAGGAGTCACCGAGTTTTTACGGATAAAGGGTGTGTCTGTATAAATAAAAATTGATAGATAGTTTCGGACGCCAGTCACGAAATAGCGGAATTATTGTATTTTTTTGAAACCCCAGTCAGGTGGATTATGCCCAATTTAAATATTCCAGTTTCAGTAAGGTCGATCGCCTTTATCGACACTCAAGTTGAAGATTATCAAAGTTTGATGGCCGGAGTAACACCGGGTACAGAAGTAGTCGTTTTGGATGGGAATAAAGATGCGATCGACCAAATTACTGAAATTTTAGGTCATCGTACCAATATTGACAGCATTCACATCATTTCTCACGGTGCTCCGGGCAGCTTGCAACTCGGCGACGGTAGCTTGAGTCTAGATGATATAGAGTGCGATCGGGAGGCTCTACAGCAGTGGTTTTCGCCACGAACCGACTCAATCGGCGACACTCGACCGACTATCCTGCTGTACGGGTGCTGTGTAGCAGCAGGCGAGACAGGTAAAGCATTTGTCAAACGCTTGAGTGAGTTAACCGGCGCGTCGGTTGCAGCTTCCCAAAACCTCACCGGAAGTGTAGCCAAAGGCGGCGACTGGGAACTAGAAGTCAGAACCGGGAAAATAGAAACGCCGCTGGTATTTGAACCCGAAGTATTAGCAGGTTACGAGTACGTTTTGAATAGTTTTGGTGCTGCGACTAATTTTCCCATAACCTACAGTCTCCGTAAAGTTGCCACTGGCGATTTTAACAAAGACGGCAATCTTGACCTAGCCTTTGCAACCACTGGAGAGGCTCGCAACGTCTCGATCGCACTGGGAGATGGCACTGGCAAATTTGGCGCTGCCACTAATCTTAACACCAGCCCGCCAAGCGATCTCTCTACCTACTCTGTCGCTGTAGGCGACTTTAACAAAGACGGTAATTCTGACCTGGTTACGGCTAATAATGCGACTAACAACGTTTCTCTCCTGTTAGGGAATGGCGATGGCACTTTTGGTGCAGCCACCTACTTTGGTGTGGGGTCAAGGCCCTATACCGTCGCTGTGGGAGACTTCAACGGGGACGGCAATTCAGATTTAGCTACAGCCAATCAAACCTCTAACAACGTCTCCATCTTGCCGGGTAATGGTAATGGTACTTTTGGCACAGCTACTACTTTGAGCGTGGGGTCAACTCCCTATTTTGTGCTTGTCGGCGACTTTAACAAAGATGGCAAGCCAGACTTAGCGACAGCGAACTTTGGTTCTAACAGCGTATCCATCCTGTTAGGGAATGGCGATGGCACTTTCGGCGCCGCCGCTAACTTTACCGTTGGAAATAGCCCTAATTACATTGCTTTAGGAGACTTTAATGGGGACAACAATCCTGACTTAGCAACCAGCAATCAAATCTCAAGCAACGTATCAATACTGTTAGGAAATGGCACAGGAAGCTTTAGTGCAGCTAACAACTTTAGCGTTGGAACACAACCCCTTGCTATTGCTAGTGGTGACTTCAATGCCGATGGAAAAGTCGATTTAGCTACAGCCGACAATGGAGCGGGCGATGTCTCCGTCTTGTTTGGAAGTGGCAATGGCAGCTTTGGGACTGCCACTACTTTTCTTGTGGCAGCCAGTCCCCAAGGTATTGTTGTAGGCGATTTTAACAAAGATGGCTTATCCGATTTAGCTACGGCGAACTTTGCCTCTCAAAACACCTCGATTCTGCTGAATACATCCCCGGCGGTAAATTTCGGTGCTGCAACTTACAGTGGCACTGAAGGAACTGCGGATACAGTAGTCAATATTCCCGTTACTATCAGCGCTACTCCTGACGCTGCTGTAACAGTACCAATTGCGATCGACCCCACTAGCACAGCCACCGAAAATTCAGACTACACCTTTTCCCCTACTACTGTTACTTTCCCCGTCGGCACTACTACTCTCACTCAGAATGTTGCAGTTACTATCAAACCTGACAATCTCCCTGAAAACGCCGAAACCGCAATTCTCAACTTTGGCACAATCACCGGTAGCGTTGCAGGTACAACCAAACAAACAACATTAACTATTGCTGCTAACGGTACTGTTTCTTATGCCATTGCCGCCGATATTGCAAGCATGGACGAAGGTAATACCGGCACAAAACCTCTGACTTTCACTGCGACTCGCAGCGGCAACACAGGCGGGGCAAGTAGCGTCAATTATACCATTGGAGGAACTGCTACAAACGTCAGCGATTACAACAACATCGGCGGCATTTCTGCCGCAACTGCTGTTACTGGCACTATTAATTTTGCCGCCAGTGAAACATCCAAAACTATTACTCTCGATGTATTAGGCGACACCCTAGTTGAACCCGACGAAACCATAGCCGTCACCCTTTCAAGTCCCACAAGCCCGGGCGTAACACCTAAAATTACCACTGCTACCGCTACCACAACTATTACTAATGATGACAAAGCCGGTTTCACAGTTAACTCAATATCGGGATTAACTACAAGTGAAGTTGGTGGCAAGGCAGAATTTACAGTCAAACTCAACGCTCAACCTACTGCTAACGTTACCATCGGTTTGAGGAGTGACAATCTTGCAGAAGGAACAGTTTCAACTAATAGCTTAACTTTCACTCCCGCTAATTACACTCAACCGCAAACAATAACAGTGAGTGGCATTGACGATTTAGTAGCTGATGGCCCTCAACCTTACAAAATTGTCACGGCTGCTGCTGTGAGTACCGATGTTAATTACAATAACCTCGATCCTGATGATGTCGCGGTCACCAGCACTGACAATGACACTCCGGGAATTACAATTAATCCGACGGCGGGATTAACTACTGGGGAAGATGGCACCAAGGCTAACTTTGCTGTGGTTCTGAATACTCAGCCGATCGCTGATGTTACTATCGGTTTGAACACGGATAATGTTGCCGAGGGAACTGTTTCGACTAATAGTTTAACTTTCACTCCTGCTAACTGGAATACACCGCAGCCGGTGACAGTAACAGGGATTAACGATAGCATTGTTGACGGCGATATTGACTACAAAATAGTCACGGCTGCTGCTGTTAGTACAGATGTGAATTATAACAACCGAGATGTAGCGGATGTTAGCATTACCAATAAGGACAATGATACCGCTGGTATTTCTGTTACTCCCACGCAAACAACTGCTACAGAAGGCGGTGCGAATGGCAGTTATGGGATCAAATTAACGTCGCAGCCGATCGCCCCTGTAACTATCACTCTCACAACAGGTGAGCAGATTCAGGCGATCGCCCCTGTGACTTTCACTGCAGATAATTGGAATGTCGGTCAAACCCTTACGGTGAAAGCTGCTGATGATACGATTGTGGAAGGGGCGCACAGCGGTAATATCACTCACAGTGTGAGTAGCACTGATGCTAAGTATAACGAAATTGTGGTTCCAGGGGTGACAGTGGCGATCGCTGATAACGATGTAGCGCCACCGCCGACACCAACGCCGACACCAACACCGACGCCGACAACTGGCACTCCGACGCCGACGCCGACAACTGCTACTCCGACGCCGACGCCGACAACTGGCACTCCGACGCCGACGCCGACAACTGGCACTCCGACGCCGACGCCGACAACTGCTACTCCGACGCCGACGCCGACAACTGGTACTCCGACGCCGACGCCGATAACAGGGACTCCCACACCAACGCCGCTGACACCGCCGACACCGCCGATAGGGCTACGCATTGGAGGCGATGACACACCTGGTGGTACCATCGACACACAGAAGAATTGGTGCGGCGTAGAAGCTGGATTGGATAAACTTGAGAAAATTCTTGACGACCAATTACAGGCAGTTAACCTACCCATTGTCGGCCCTCTCAAGAACATTCCCTCAGATTTTATTAGCAACATCAAGACTAAGTTAGTCGATACGATTAAAAATCAGGGAAATCAAACTCTGACTCAGTTAGAAACTAGCCTCCGCACTGCACTGGGATCGGACTTCAATGTTGCTCTCACTGGGAATTCTACTTCTGCTGAAAGTACCTTGCTAATTACTCTTGGCAAGCAATATGAGTTTCCCGACATCAATCTCTCGACAAACTTAGGAGTACCGGCATTAAGCTTAGATGTAGATGGAAAAGCAAAATCAAAATACAACTACAACTTGTCCCTAGGAGTTGGTGTTAGTAAAGATTTCGGCTGCTACATAGATACTGACAAAACCAAGTTAACCGCCAACATTGACTTGGGTCTAGATGACCAATTCAAGGCTAAAGGCAACTTAGGTTTTTTCCAAGTTGACCTGGCCAACGATACCAACAACCCTACTAAAGTCGATGCCAACCTCGAAGTCAAGCTCAATGACTTAGACAATCTGGGCGGCCTGAATGATGGATCTCGCCTCACCTTGCCAGAACTGCAAGGCAACTATCAGTTTAAAGACTTATTCAATGCCAACTTAACGAGCAATGCTAATCTCGGTCTCACAGCAAAAACCAGCATCAACGGCAATGCTGCCTTCCCCTCCTATAACTTCGACTTAGCAGTTGATTGGCCGATCCTAAATTACGCTAACGGTCAGTTAACCGGACCGCAAAAGCCCGCAGTTGCATTTAACAATATGCAACTTGATTTGGGGACATTTGTCAATAATTTTGCTAAACCAATAATCGGTAAAATTTCCGATGTCATTAAACCATTTCGACCAGTTATCAACTTCCTCAATGCCGACACCAAGTTACTGTCTAAACTCGGTCTAGGGGGGCCGTTTGATAAAAATGGGGATGGCAAAGTTAGCGTACTAGAACTGGCAGCAAAAATCTCTGGTCGCGATATCGATACTCGCTTTTTAGATGCGGTTGCTAAGGTTGATAAAGTTGTTGATTTGGCAAACCAAATAGCAAATTCTCCCGATAAAATCGATTTGGGCTCTTACACTCTGGGTAATATAGACGTTGCTGATAACAGTGCGAATCTTCAGAATGCTTCCCCGCTTCCAAAGACTGCTGTACAGCAAACCGCTAACCAACAAATCAACTCCAAAACAAGCGGCCAGGTCAAGGAGTTCTTAAATGCTTTACAAGATATTGATGGCTTTGATTTGCCACTCTTGACCAAACCGGAAACCGCGATTCAATTGCTGATAGGTAAACCGGATGTTCCGGTATTCACCTATCAGATGCCCAAACTGGGATTTGACTTTAATATCGATCAAAAATTTCCTATTTGGGGGCCGATCGAGGGTTTACTAGAAGGGAATTTTAGTGCTTCAGCTCATCTAGGATTTGGGTACGATACCTACGGATTAAATGAGTGGAAAAACTCGAATTTTGATGCGGGTTCTGCTGACAAAGTTTTGGATGGATTTTATGTGAGCGATCGCGAAAATGCTGACGGTACAGGGCCAGATGTTGACGAACTCAGTCTTGACGCTAGTATTGCGGTGGGTGCTGGGATAGATGCAAAAATTGTCGAGGGTTATGTCAAAGGTGGAATTCAAGGAAAAGTCGGCATCGATTTGATAGATATTGGAGAATTCCAGCCCAAACAAGGCGGCGACGGCAAAATCAGAACATCGGAAATTACTTCCCGCATCAGCCAACCCTCGGTACTGTTTGATGTAACAGGACAAGTTAATGCTTTTCTCGGTGCTGAAGCTAAGGTAATTTCAGTCAAATTCTGTGAGAAAAGTTTCAAAATATTTGGTAAGCGCATCCGTATACCTTATCCCTGCGGATTTGATTACAAAACAGTCTACGATAATAACTTGGCTACATTTGAGTTAGCTAACTTTAGTTTGGGACCGAGTTCTAGCAGTAGGGGCAGAGCAATAGACGGTTACATGGCCGGGGCTACTGTTTTCTTTGATGGCAACTTTAACGGTATCCGAGATGATAACGAACCCTTCACCATTACTAACGCCGATGGCAGCTTTGACTTAGATGTCTCTCTTGACGATTTCGACAAAAATAACAGTGGCGATATCGAACCAAATGAAGGCAAAATTGTCCTTACCGATGGCATCGATACTTCTACTTATTTGCCCCAGCAAACACCCCTATTTGCCACACCTGATGCTACAGTCGTCACTCCGTTAACTACCCTAATGACCGAGTTGGTCGAGCAAGGTACTGACCAAAATCAGGCGCAAATTGAGGTAAAATCTGCACTGGGAGTGTCGTCAGAAATTGACTTGACTAGCTACGATCCGCTACAGGCAATTACTCAAAACGACCCGAACGGTTTGGCGGTTTATGCAGCACACGCTCAGGTGCAAAATACCATTGTTTTGATAACTGATTTAATTAGCGGTGCTTCAAATACCGCGAAAAATGAGATTGCCGATCGCGTAATTTCCGCCGTTGCCGATCAAATTAAATTTGGCACTGTCGATTTAAGCAATTCAACGCAGTTGCAGGCGATTATTGAGTCGGCGACAAGTCAACTGCAAGTACCGCAAGTATCTAGTATTGCTTCGGATGCTGCCTCTATTATTGCCGAGGGAAATCAGCGAATAAAGGCGATCGCATCCAGCAATTCCTCGCCCTCAGATGCCGCCACAGAAATCGCCCGCCTACAAAAAGTCGCACAAGGAGAAGTAGCCCAAGATTTACTGCAAGTCGCAGCCGGAAATAAAACGATTCAGTCGGCGATTTCCGAAAATACTGGTGCATCTCTAAATACCAAAATTCAGTCGGCGACAGCTAACAACCCAACAGTCCGCAATACCTTAGATACTGATGACTCTAGCGCACCATCTACACCCGATGAACCATTCCTAGAAAGCGGTATTGAATTCGTTAAAGATGGGGAAAATACTACCGAAAGCACCGATGGCGATGATACCCTGACGGGCAGCGCTAGCGATGATATATTGCGCGGTAAAAAAGGGAATGACCTGTTGTTTAGCCTTGATGGCAATGATTGGATGAATGGCAATCAGGGGAACGACTTAACAGATGGTGGAATTGGGGACGATACGCTTTATGGCGGAAAGGGTTTTGATACTTTGACTGGTGGTGCCAGCAGTGACTTCCTTTCTGGTAATCGAGGTGAAGACATCGTAATTGGTGAAAAGAGCGACGATACCCTCTACGGCGGTCAAGGCAATGATATTCTGCTAGGAGGTCAGGGTAACGATTTCCTCAGCGGCGATTTGGGCGATGATACCTTAGTAGGGGATGTAGGCAATGATAAATTCTTACTCTCTACCTATTCCGGTACTGATACTGTTGCTGACTTTGAGGTTGGTAAAGACTTGTTAGTATTGGGGAACGGGCTAAGTTTCTCGCAATTGGCAATTGCCGAAGATAGCGGTTCAACTTTAATCCGGTTTGCCCAAACAGGGGAGATTTTAGCTTCTCTGGCGGGAGTTTCTGCTAGCAATATTAGTGCGGTTAATTTCGCATTGCTCTAAGAGCGATTTGAATTCAAGCACTTCTTCTGTGAGAGTTTGAAGTAAGTACGTGAAGCGAAGCTATCCCGTAGGGAATCGCCCTTAAAGATTCTAACGAATAACTTGTAGGGGCTGTTTTACGAGAAATAATTGCCTAAAACCAATTATCTAGTAAACCCGCTCCCACCCTTGCCCGAAAGTCCGCCAGGGGTTGAAACGAACGGCGGAACGGGATCGCACATATATATCAAAAATCCCGCTCTTAATATTTCAGTTTCATTACACTTGCGATTGAATTCTTTTTGTGTTATATGAGCAACCTCGCGATTGCTCATCCCCAATATTACTTAAGAGAATTCCCCAACTTTATCAAAACTTTAATTAAATAGGGGTTTATAAAGAAAAGTTTATATATATTTTCTCAAAAAACAGTTATGGTTACTACAACCTTCAGGAATAGTTTCGGACGCAAGTCGCGAAACAGGGTAATCATTGTCTTTTTTTAGCTATTAGTAGGTGCACTATGCCAAATTTAAATAATCAAGTTTCACCAAGTGCGATCGCCTTTATCGACACTCAAGTAGAAAATTACCAAAGTTTAGTCGCTGGGGTAAAACCGGGTACGGAAGTAATCGTTTTGGATGGGAATAAAGATGCGATCGACCAAATTACTCAAATTTTAGCTCTTCGTACCAATATTGACAGCATTCACATCGTTTCTCACGGTGCTCCGGGTAGCTTGCAACTCGGCGACGTTCGCTTTAGTTTAGATGATATAGAGTGCGATCAGGATTCTCTACAGCAATGGTTTTCGCCACAAACCGACTCAAGGAGCAAAAATCGACCTAATATCCTCCTTTACGGGTGCTGTGTAGCAGCAGGCGAGACAGGAAAAGCATTTGTCAAACGCTTGAGTGAGTTAACCGGGGCCAGTGTTGCAGCTTCCGAAAACCTCACCGGAAGTGTAGCAAAGGGCGGGGACTGGGAACTAAAAGTCAGAACCGGGAAAATAGAAACGCCACTGGTATTTGAAGCCGAAGTGTTAGCGGGTTACGAGTACGTTCTGTCTACTTTTGGTACTGCGACTAATTTTCCCATAACCGACGAGGTCCAGGAAGTGGCCAGTGGGGATTTTAATAAAGATGGCAATCTTGACCTAGCCTTTGCCAGCCCTGGAGTTAACAGCGTCTCGATCGCATTGGGAGATGGCACTGGCCAATTTGGCACTGCCACTTATTTTAACACCAACTCGCCGACCCTGCTCTCTACCGAGTCTGTCGCTGTAGGCGACTTTAACAAAGACGGTAATTTTGACTTGGTTACGGGTAATCAAGCGACTAACAACGTTTCTATCCTGTTAGGGAATGGTGATGGCACTTTTGGTGCAGCCACCTACTTTGGTGTGGGGTCAAACCCCGATACCGTCACTGTGGCAGACTTCAACGGGGACGGCAATTCAGACTTAGCTACAGCCAATCTAAACTCTAACAACGCCTCCATCTTGCTGGGTAATGGTAATGGTATTTTTGGCGCAGCTACTAATTTGAGCGTGGGGTCAAGTCCCACTTATGTGGCTGTCGGCGACTTTAACAAAGATGGCAAGTCTGACTTAGCGGCAACGAACTTTTATTCTAGCAGCGTATCCATCCTGTTGCAGAATGCTAATGGCACTTTCGGCGCCGCCACTAACTTTACCGTTGGAGATCAGCCTTATTCCATTGCTATAGGAGACTTTAACGCGGACAATAATCCTGACTTAGCAGCCAGCAATTACAGCTCAAACAACGTATCAATACTGTTAGGAACTGGCACTGGAAGCTTTAGTACAGCTACCAACTTTAGCGTTGGATTGCAACCCGAAGATATTGCTAGTGGTGACTTCAATGCCGATGGAAAACTCGATTTAGCCACAGCCAACGGTTCATCGAGCAATGTCTCCGTCTTGTTTGGAAGTGGCAATGGCAGCTTTGGGACTGCCACTAATTTTGTTGTGGGAGGCGGTACCTCAGGTATTGTTGTAGGCGATTTTAACAAAGATGGCTTATCCGATTTAGCTACGGCGAACACTGCGGGTGATAACACCTCGATTCTGCTGAATACATCCCCGGCGGTAAATTTCGGTGCTGCAACTTACAGCGCAACAGAAGGAACCGCAGACACGGTAGTTAATATTCCCGTTACTATCAGCGGCACTCCTGACGCTACTGTAACAGTACCAATTGTCATCGACCCCAGCAGCACAGCCACCGAAAATTCAGACTACACCTTTTCCCCTACCTCGATTACATTCCCAGCAGGTGCAACAGGTGCCGCACTCACCCAGAATGTTGCAGTTACTATCAAACCTGACAATATCCCTGAAAACGCCGAAACAGCAATCCTCAACTTTGGCACAATCACTGGTAGCGTTGCAGGTATAACCAAACAAACAACACTAACTATTGCAGCTAACGGTAGTGTTTCTTACGCTGTCGCAGCCGATATTGCCAGCATTCCCGAAGGTAATAGCGACACAACTCCTCTGACTTTTACCGTGACTCGCAGCGGCGGCACTGGTGTAGCGAGTAGCGTAAATTATGCAATTGGAGGAACAGCTACAAACGTCAGCGACTACAACAACATCGGCGGCACTTCTGGGGCAACGGGTATTAGTGGCACAATCAATTTTGCGGTAGCGGAAACATCTAAAACTATTACATTAAATGTGGTAGGCGACGGATTAGTAGAACCCGACGAAACAGTTGAAATTACGCTGTCGAATCCTGTTGCACCGGGGCCGACACCTACCCTTACTGCTGCAACTGCTACAACTACCATCACAAATGATGACTCTGCCGATTTCAGCATTGCACCTACGAACATCACTGCTACAGAAGGCGGCGCAACTGGTAGTTACAAAGTCAAGCTAACTTCGGAACCGACGGCACCGGTTAATATTAGCTTTAATACTGGCAATGCAATTAGCCCGATCGCCACACCGATTACTTTTGACAGCACAAACTGGAATGTCGATCAAACTGTGACTGTTAGTGCGATCGACGACAGTGTAGCACAAGGAACCCACAGCGGTACGATCGCTCACACAGTTACCAGTACCGATGCCAGTTATAACGCCAAACCGATGCCCGATGTCACGGCTTCGATTACTGATAACGATAGTCCCGGTGTTTCCATTGTGCAATCGGCAGGCAGTACAAATATTGCTGAAGGCGGTGCAACGGCTACCTACGGCGTGGTTTTGACTACCGCACCTGCTGCCAACGTTACGATTAATTTTGACGCGGGCAGTCAAATTAGTGCGATCGCACCTCTGACTTTCACCCCCAGTAATTGGAATGTTGCTCAAAATGTGACTGTTAGTGCGATCGAGGACAGCATAGCCGAAGCAACCCACAGCGGCACGATTGCTCACACTTCTGTCAGTTCCGATACTTTGTATAATGGGCTGACGATTTCTCCTGTGACTGCCACGATTGCTGACAACGATACCGCAGGCGTGACTATTTCAGCTACGAGTACAACTGCTACCGAAGGCAGTGCGAATGGCACGTACAGGGTTAAGTTAAAATCACAGCCGATCGCGCCTGTGACGGTTAGTTTCGCTACAGGGGATCAAATAAATGCGATCGCCCCAATTACTTTTGACAGCATTAACTGGAATGTGGATCAGACTGTCACTGTTAGTGCGATCGATGACAGCATAGCCCAAGGAACCCACGGCGGCACCATCGCTCACACTTCTGCCAGCACCGATATCAAGTATAATGCGCTGACAATTTCTCCTGTGACTGCCACGATTGCTGACAACGATACCGCAGGCGTGAGTATTTCACCTACGAACATAACTGCTACCGAAGGTGGTGCTACTGGCACTTACAGCGTTCAACTAACTTCTGTGCCCACGGCACCTGTGACGGTTAGTTTCGCCAATGGCAGTCAAATTAATGCGATCGCTGATGTTACTTTTGACGCTACTAACTGGAATGTCGCGAAACCAGTGACTGTAACGGCTACAGACGATGCGGTTGTTGAAGGAAATCATACAGGCAGTATTTCTCATACGGCCCAGAGTGCTGATAGTAAGTATAGTGCGATCGGGATTCCGGGCGTGACAGTGGCGATCGCTGATAACGATGTAGCGCCGACGCCGACACCAGTCACGCCGACGCCGACACCAGTCACGCCGACGCCGACACCAGTCACGCCGACACCGACACCAGTCACGCCGACACCGACACCAGTCACGCCGACACCGACACCAGTCACGCCGACGCCGACACCAGTCACGCCGACGCCGACACCACCAGTAGCTGCCGATCCGCAACCAATAGGAAGTCCTGGCATTGTTATTAGTCCGGCATCCGGATTAGTAACTACAGAAACAGGCGGCACAGACCAATTCACCATCAGACTCAACAGCCAACCTACTGCTGATGTGAGAATTGATGTGCGTAGCAACAATGAGGCAGAGGGAGTAATTTCAACGGAATCGATTACCTTCAATTCTGCTAATTGGAATCAGTGGCAGCCGATTACGGTAACGGGTGTCAACGATCAAGTATTTGACGGCGATAAGACTTATCAGATTGTGACTGCGCCTGCTGTGAGTGCCGATAGTAACTACAACGGCCTCAACGCATGGGATGCCACTGTTGTTAACAGGGATAACGAGACTGCTAGCAATGGGCGAGTCGCAGTCGATCCCTCAACTGGGGTGGAATATAAGCCAGGTGAGCTTCTGGTTAAGTTGAGACCTAATGTAAACGATGCTGCCATCCAGAGTGTTTTTCAAATTAATGGCGCGATCGCAGTCGAAGACCTTGTACCGCCAAGCTTACAGATCAATTCAGCAGTGGAGCCAGGTGAATTGGAGCAATGGCGATTAGTAAAGTTGGCTCCAAATGCAGATTTGCTAGCGACTCAAACCAGCTTAGCTCAAGATCCCAGGGTCGAGACCGTTGAACTCAACTATTTGCTCTCTATCAACTCAGTACCCAACGATCCACAATTCGATCAACTCTGGGGTTTGAATAATACTGGACAGACTGGTGGGACGCCAGATGCCGATATTGATGCACCGGAAGCTTGGGATATTCAAAGGGGTAGCAAAAATGTGGTAGTGGCGGTTATTGATACTGGTGTGGACTACACTCACCAAGACCTTGCTGCTAATATGTGGACGAACTTAAGAGAAATAGCAGGCAATGACATAGATGATGATGAAAATGGCTACATTGATGATGTGCGCGGTTATGACTTTGTTAACAACGACCGCGATCCGATGGATGACAAGGGTCATGGTACTCACGTAGCGGGAACAATTGGAGCTGTTGGTAACAACAACATCGGTGTAGTGGGGGTGAGTCAAAATGTTAGTATCATGCCATTAAAGTTTAACTTTGATGGATTGGGGTCGACTAGCGATGCAGTGAGAGCAGTTGACTACGCCACAAAAAAAGGGGCAAAGGTGATTAATGCCAGCTTTAGTGGTGGTTCGTACTCTCAAGCAATGTTTAATGCGATCGGCGACGCCAACAACAAGGGCGTTTTGTTCATAGCAGCAGCGGGTAATGGCCCTTCAAACAACGACAGTTTGCCGTCTTACCCTGCTAACTACGACCTCCCTAATGTCATCTCGGTAGCGGCCACGAATGACGTAGACCAGCTATCCGGGTTCTCGAATTATGGAGAAAATACAGTAGACCTAGGTGCTCCAGGCGGTACTGGTGCGGTTTTTCCAGGCGGCGATAAGCGTGACATCCGCAGCACACTCCCTAATAATCAGTATGGCTGGATTCCAGGCACCTCTCAAGCAGCCCCTCATGTGGCAGGTGCAGCGGCTCTGCTTTTAGCTCAGAACCCCAGCCTGACAGTCACGGAGCTAAAAAACATCTTAATGACAACTACTGACCCACTTCCTTCTCTGCAAGGGAAAACGGTCAGCGGCGGACGCTTGAATCTCCGGAAAGCCCTCAACCAAATTTCAGTTTTTACCGACACGAACGCTCCGATATCTGGTTTGGGTTCAGCTATCTGGGGAGACTACAACAATGACGGCAAACTGGATATCCTCGGAAACAGGTACATCTACGACAACACCGGAACCTACGACAACAACAACGGTCAAAGGTTGAGCGAATATGGCTTTAGCGAATTGTATCGAAGAGATGGTTATGGTCCAGTCTGGGCAGATTACAACAATGACGGGTGGCTGGATACATCTGCGATCGCTAACAATGGCAACAACATTCTTAAGTACGAAATCTACCGCGGCAGTGATAACGGCTACGGTGGTGGTAAGGACTTTAGCTTAGATGCAGTTCTGCGTGACAACCTCTCCTCTGCAATTGTTCGATCGAGTTGGGCCGATTACAACAATGACGGGCGTCCCGATCTGTTGCTCAATACACAAGGTTCTGGGAGCGACTACTCGATCGCCACCACGCTCTACCGCAACACAAAACCTGTTATGTATCAAGACCGCTTTCAAGACAGCAAAGCACGTCTTGATACTGGCGAACCGCTATTTGGGACTAGCGAAATAGCTGGTGCTACCAGTTCTGGGGTTTGGGCTGACTTTGACAATGATGGCAAACTCGATATTCTGATCCGGGTAAGGGAGTCACAACAGACTCTATCAGGGCAGCAAAGGCAAAAAGCCAAACTCTACCGCAACTTGGGCGATGGCGTTTTTCAAGACACTGGCGTATCATTGCCTGGTTTAGGTTCAGAATTCCCTCGCTTTGACGCCAGAGTTGATGATATGGCCTGGGGAGACTACGACAACGACGGCAAACTTGATATTTTGCTCACGGGGGCGAGCGACGGCGCGAATGGTTCAACCCAGCTTTTCACCAAAGTCTACCGCAACACAACCAGTGACAATGGGCCAGCTAGCTTTGAAGACATAGGTGTACAGATACCTGGTTTGGGTCAAGCTAAAGCTGCTTGGGGAGATTACGACAATGACGGCAAATTGGATATCCTGGTCACTGGTTGGGAGGGACAAGATTTCCAAAGTCCAGGAACAAGCGTCACCAAAATCTATAAAAACACGGGCAATGGCTTTACCGACAGTGGCGTACAAATCGATAGTGGCGCAGAGCCTGGTAATAAGTTCGATTCCCACCCTGCTTGGGGAGACTACGACAAGGATGGTAAATTGGATATCCTGCTCACGGGTTATTCAACAAACAACCCCTACGGGTTCATAAACGAAAACGACTTCTTTACCAAAGTCTTCCGCAATAACACTGCGATCGCGAACACTCCTCCCACTCCACCCGCACTACTACCGGCTGAAGTTTCTGGTCGAGATGTTACCTTCAAGTGGAACCGAGGGACAGACGAGCAAACTCCCGATATCGGTTTAAGCTACAACCTGCGAGTTACGGGATCGGATGGCAAGGATATTCTTTCCCCGATGTCTTGGAATATCGATGGAACTCGGCAACTCGTGGGTTTGGGGAATGTCAGTCAAAACACCCGCTGGCAACTCAAAGACTTGCCTCGCGGGGAATATAACTGGGGCGTGCAAGCAATTGATACTGCTTGGGAAGGTTCGCTCTTTGCCGGAGGAGGCACTTTTAGAATTGAGAACAGTCCTCCAGAAAAGCAAATTAACCTGGCTTCCAAGACCACTGAGTTTAACCAACCTATCAAAGATGTATACACTGACCCCGATGGCGACCAGATTAATTACCAGTTAACTCTACTTGATGGCAGTCCTTTAGAATTTAGTGGCTCAAACACTAATTGGCTAGGACTTCAATTCAACCCTTGGGAAAACACCATCACATTCACCGGAACTCCCCCAAGCGGTTCGCAACCCTTCGAGGCGAAGTTAATAGCTACAGACTATTACGGTGGCCGTAGCGAACAGACTTTCAAGGTAACAACGACAACAGATGGGCGCTGGGTGATTGATGGTTATATCTCCGGTGCAACTGTGTTCTTAGATGCCAACAAAAACGGCATCCTCGACACCAACGAACCATCCACCACAACCGATTCAGGCGGTAAATTTAATCTCGATATCCCCTTCGAGACATTCGACACCAACAAAAACGGAGAAATCGACCCATCAGAAGGCAATCTAGTAGCCACAGGAGGCATTGACACCGCCACCGGATTATACCAATTTTACATGAAGTTGCATAGAATAAAGATACTGTTTAGAGGTGATAAGTTATGGCACGTCAACTGATT